>LNGD01000010.1 GCA_001587675.1 Candidatus Methanofastidiosum methylothiophilum | reverse complement strand
GTTAAAGCAAAAGATTTTCTCATAAGTTAAATAAGTATTACCTAAATAAAAGCTTTTGCTATCTACAGTATTTAAAAGTTAAAGAAAAGTAATTAATAAAAATTAAATTTATTTCTTTTTTCCAAATCCAAGCATTTTCATGAACGAGAATATTGGGTATTCTTTTGGGATAATTGTAACAGTAACTGTTCCTTCTCCACATGAACCACAGTTGAAAGTAACTTTCCCAGGCCTTATAGCTGTAAATTTATATATCCCATTTCCTAAAGACTCTGCATCCATGTATTTTTTCCAGTCTCCACAAGGCTCATGAGTGTTCCTTAAAGTAAAAGTGTCTCCAACTTGCACTGAGGCAAATGAAGGTAATTCACAAGTTTCAGCCATTGCTGAGGCCACACCAAAAACACTCGCTACAAAGAACAAGGATATCAAAATTGCATATAATTTCTTTATATTATCACCATTATAGATACTTATTTTGATTTTTTTTATTATAAACTTTTGCCCAATAGAAAGAATAAAGAAGTCAAATAAAATATTGTTTTCATGACAAAGATCCTTGGTATTATAGGTAGCCCTAGAAAGAATGGCAATACCCATATTATGGTCAATAAAATCCTTGAAGGCGCAAAGAGTGAAGGTGCAGTTATTGATTCTATTTTTTTAAGTGATTATAAAATTAAAGAATGCGATGGGTGCCATGCCTGCTGGAAGGGTCTAGGCTGTGCAAAGTGTGATGACATGAACAAATTTTATGAAAAGATTATTGATTCTGATGCAATAGTTTTTGGAACTCCAGTCTATTGGTACGGGCCAACGGCTTTAATGAAAGGTTTTATTGATAGATTTGTTTATTTCAACTGCCCAGAAAATAGAGAGAAAATAAGGGGAAAATCAGCAGTTGTTGCCATACCGTTTGAAGAAGAGGATGAAAAGGCATCAGTTGCAACAGTTGAAATTTTTGAAAAGAGTCTTGGGTATCTTGAAATGAATCTGACCGATGTATTGCTGGCGCCGGGTGTAGGAGAAAAAGGTGCGATATTAGAAAAGAAGATTATCCTTGAAAGAGCTTTTAACACTGGAAAAATGTTGGCCCGATCTCTATAATATGGTATGAATTTGGGAATTAAATGGGAATAATCTCGGAAATCCCTTATATATGCCACAAGAAAACTACATTATAAGGCGATTACTATGAATAAGAAATTCTTAATCGGCATTGCAGTCATTTTCATGATTGCGATGGTAAGTATTGGTGCTGTCCTTTCATACAGAGGCCAGGCAGACAATGCAACTACATGCCCAAATACAGGCAACTGCTTTGGAAACGGTACATGTGATGGAAACTGTGATGGCGACTGTGACCAGTCAAACTGCACAGGCGACTGTCCAAACAAAACAGCTCAACAGCAGCAGACAAGAAATTGCGGCAGAACATGCAGAAGATAAAATAATATTTTCTTTTTCTTTTATTAAATTAATTTTCAGCAAAAATTAAAGATTTAAATAGTTTTCTAACTTTGACGGAATTTTATACTAAATACTTATATATCCTTCTCTCTTATAGTTAATGACCATTATGAGTGACTATAAGATACCTGGTTCTCTTTTGAATATAATTTTTAAAAGCGTTGAAGATCAGCTTGGGGAGAGGGGTTTAAAGATGCTTCTTACTCAGGCAAAGTTAGCCGACTATATACAAAATCCTCCTCCTGACGATGACACACCTACATTGGATATGGATAGGTTTAAGGGTGCAATGGGGGCAGTGATTGAATTATTTGGCGAAAAGGCGGCAAGACCTCTGCTTACTAGATGGGGGAAGCTTACATTTGACTATGCAGTTGAATCAAGACCGGCACTTTTTGGGCTTGCCGGATTTGCAACTAAGTTTATGAATGATGAAGGCAAAGCTAGATTCATTTTGAAGAAGGTCCTAAAGGAGAGCGAAAACCTTTACGGGGTCCCTCACGTTTTAACTGAAACTCCAGAAGCCTTCAACATAGAAATACAGAACTGCTTCTACTGTGGCAATCATAAATCAAATCAGTGCATATGCTGGCCCCCCGTTGGATTTTGGAAGAGCATGATGAAATGGGCTACTGGAAAAGATTATGACGTACACGAAACAGAGTGCATCGCAATGGGTGCAGAATCCTGTAAGTATATTATTCCAAAAACTCCGCTTTAGTTGGTGATATGATGGTTGAGCATGGTGTTCCCGGATCTTTATTGAATATAATTTTTAAGAGTGTTGAAGAGTATATGGGCGAAAAAGGATTAAGGATGCTATTGACACAGGCTAAAATGACTGAATTTTTGGAAAATCCACCTCCTGATGTTGATACACCTGTCCTAGAAACTGAAAGATTGAAAAATGCCATAGGTGTTGTAATTAATCTTTTTGGTGAGAAGGCAGCAAGACCGCTATTACTCAGATGGGGAAAACTTTCCTTTGAGTATGCAATTGACAAAAAACCTGCTCTTTTTGGGCTTGCCGGATTTGTCACAAAGTTCATGGGCGATGAAGAGAAGATCAGATTTATCCTAAAGAAATCTTTGAAGGAAGCAGAGAATTTCTACGGTGCACCGCATTTCCTAACTGAAACTCCTGATTCCTTTAATGTGGAAATCAAAAACTGCTTTTACTGCGGAAATGTCAAATCTGACCAGTGTGTATGTTGGGTCACAATAGGTTTCTGGAAAAGCATGCTGAAATGGGCAACTGGAAAAGACTACGATGTCCATGAAACAGAGTGCATGGCTATGGGTGCAGAATCGTGTAAATATGTTCTGCCAAAAAAAGCAATTTAATAAAAAATAAGAAAATTCAAGGGCTCCATGTATTCAAAAAATCTACTCTATTGAAATCTGAGTCGTTTGTAGCTATATTGATAACATTGTATTCTTTACAACAAGCTGCATGTATCGCATCATTTGGTAATAATTTGTACTTAGCAATGAATTCTTTGATATCTTTTTGATTATTAACAGTTAATAGCCTTATATTATCTATTTCAAATAGTTTATCTACAGGGTCAATATCTATCGTTTCAAGCAAGTCTGGATTCTTCTTCAAAGTAGTTACTACCTCTAATAATGACAATCCAAATTTATCACTCGCAAGAATTTTAATGTAATTGAAATATGTTTCAGAAATCACTATAGTATCAATAAATCCAAACACTTCTCCTTCTTCTACTTTCTTAAGAAAAATTTGGATTTAGAATAATATTTTTCTTGTTTAAGAAGAAAATAAGTAATAATATTAGAGTCAATAAATACATTAGAGTTAATTGGAATATCCAATAAGTTACTCAATATCTACACCAAGTTCCGTTTGTTTGATGCATTCATCAATAAGACTCTTTTTATATGGAACAAGTTTTTCATCAAGTTCATCTATTATAGATTTTTTTATCTCAATTATGAAATTCTCTCCATTTAAGCCTAAACTAGTTAAATCCTCTTTTGTTTCAATTATTCCATTTTTTATTTTTGCATGAAGAATAATTGCCATAATTGATATTCTGGTTAAATCTATATAAAAGTTATTATACTATCCATGCATTGAATGATTCGCAACCTCAATAGAAACTCTTTTTATTTAATTTAATTCCTTATTAATATGAATAAGTACCTGACCTGCTCTATTTTTCTTTTTGTATTAATCCTTAGCTTGGGTTGCAATGAGAATATTCAATCAAATCCAACTGTAACCTCTATTAATATAGATAATTCCTGCAAAGAGCCTTTGTGCTTGTCTGACTCTATAAGCCTGCTTGAACTAGAAAATAGGGCGCTTAATGAAAATGTTCTTAAGATTTTTTCTGCGGCAGCAGACCCAGTGAGAAACAAGGTATATGTTTCTGGGATATTAACGCCAGGAATAGCAGTTCTTGACGGCAAAACTGAATTGTGGAGTGATACAATTGATTCCGGAATGGGTGAGGATTATTCTCTAAAGTATCTTTACATTGATAGTCTCAAGAACTATCTCTACATAATTGATGGCTCTAACAAATTCCTTAGAAGAATAGATCTGAATAACGGTGAAATTATAGGGCCAGTTCCTATTAGCTCAAAAAGCGGCATTGCAGCAGTTGACACAAAAAGAGGCAGAATATACTTATCAAGTCGGCTTTCTCCTCATTTTAGCATTTATGACGGTAAAACTCTAAATCTTTTGTATAAAACGGATCAAATGGGAGAGGGCACAGGAGACCTTTTCTATGATGATAAAAACGATGTTCTATATGTTCTTGACTTCCTAAATCCAATTATTTATGTTTTTGACCCATCCACATTTAAAATTAAATATAAGCTTGACTTTGAGGCATCATGCTGTGGTGGGAATTCTAAGGAGTTACAGTTTGATCAAGAGACCGGTACTTTTTACATTCTTGTTGCAAGACACGTTGATATTATTAGTTCGACTGGGAAGATTATCAAAACGATAGATATATCAGAGGACAGGGATATTGAAAAAATTACTTTTGAGCCAAAATCACGAAAGTTACTAATTCTGTCATTGGACAGGGCAGGCGATGGTGTGGTTTCAGGTGTCGGAGGGCATCTTGAAGTTTATGAAGCTGGTACTGGAAAGAAAACTACTGAGCTCTCATTTGGCAAGAAGCCCCATAGATTTACTATTAACAGTTCTAATAACAGGATATATGTCCCAAATGGCGATGCGTCTGTTCTCTGGTCAATTTCTATGGACACCTACGGCACGGCAAAGCCAATTAGGCTCGGGGATAGTGTTGAAGGCGTTCTTCTTTCTAAAAATGGCGATAAAATATTCATGAACAGCCGTCTTGGAGGGTCTTATCTTATAGAATACGATATTAAGGGCGGCACATATGAGACTTTTACAAGTGGCACTTGGCCAATACCTATTAGGCTTGATTCAAAAGGAGAAACTCTATTCGTTCTAAATGCTTGGGACAGCACTTTATCGGTCTATTCACTTTATCCAAAAAGAAGCTTGATCTCCAATATCTCTTTAGGCGTACCAGACGGCACGACAGATAGGCTTCCGGACATGACAGTTGGCTCTGGCAATAATATTGTCTATATTGGATATCCAGAGTTTGGGAAGATAATAGCTGTTGACTGGAGAAATAACAGTATTATCAAAACAATAATCATAAATGGATTTCAGAGAGGGGAGCAGAGCGGAGGGCCTGGGGACTTGCAGCTGGCATTTGACTCAAAGAATCAGAAATTAATTGTGCTTTGGACTCAGGATGCAAAATTATTAATTTTTGATGCAAATAGAAATTATAATCTAACAAGAGAAGTTGATATCTCTTCAATCAATTTAAAGAAAGTTAAGGAAGGGGCGAATGTTGACCTCCTCTTTATTGATTCTAATAAAAATCGGCTCTTTGTTGGGCCATATGAATTTAATCTTGGCACTTTCCAGATGACAGGCAGGTCACTTCAGGAGGGGCAGCGGATATTTGCATATGATCCAATAGAAAATGCCTACTGGGCATCTGGCGTGAAGCAGGACGGCAAGATTCAAAATGATATTGTTTCTGTAATTGACTCTGAAACACTTAAAGCAAAACATGTTGAAATACTAGGCCAATCACATACAACAAAACCTTCATTTGCACTTGATCAAAATAACAGAAAGCTATATGTCGGACACATGACTAAAGCTGTTCTAGAAATATACAATATTTATGAAATTAAATAAAGAAGAGAAAAATTAAAAATATATTTTATGGAACTATGAATTCAAATGTTATTTTGTCAAATACACCCTTTTCAGAGTAAGCGACTAAAGTAACTTGGTATTTACCAGATGGCACATTTGGTCCCACTGTAAACGTTGCAGAGTATGTTCCAATGTTCTGTGATTTAAGCTTCTGAGTTTCAGGCATTATTGACACTGTGACCCCAGCTGGCAATCCATCAAATCTAATTCTTGCGTCATTTTGTGTGAAGAATCCTCTGTTCTCAATCTGGATGAATGTTTGCTGTGTTCCAGGCGATAATGTAAGATTAGTTAATAGTTTTCCATCGTTTATTATTGTGGCTCCACCTGCTACTGCAAAGTTTTCTATGTCAACTTTTGGGTAAAGAATTGTTGCTGGTGGCTCCTGTTTTCTCCTGCAGTCATAACAGCACTCGTAGTATAAGGTTGGTGTAACTGTTACCGGTACTTCGCCATTGTTAGTTATTACAAATCTTGTGGCAGTTCTACCAGATTGACCATCGTACAAAAGAACATATAAACATTCTTCAGAAGGCCCATAGGTTGTTATTACACCTTGTGTGTCATACGTAGTGACAGAAATTGTTCCACGGTTTGGACATACATCAATATAATTACCGCCGTTTGGGAATACACAACATCCTTGGTCTGAAGAAAGCGAGCATTGATACTGGAAAGTAGGGGTATTTTGATCTAATATTGCAGAATCTGCATCTAATTGGTGTTGAGCAACGGCTTTCCTACCAATTTGAATTATTTTTACCGGTGGGCATGGATTTGATGGAATGTCAAAAGAAACTGTACTAAGGCCGTTTTGACTTGCAGGTATTGTTGTTGTGGGATAATTATAGGTTTGTTCAAAAGGGTAACAGGGTATATATGGGTCTCCAGGATTCCAACTTAATCTTATCCCATTGGCACTTGCACCGATTAATGACAATAATAATATTGCCGATAAAAATAAAACTATCTTTTTCCTCATTTAATTCCTCCTTTTACTTATAAATAATCGAATTATTATTTATACATATTTCCATACGATTATAAGAATATAACTTTTTCGGTTATAGTAAAAAAAATAGAGAGAATCTATAATAGAATAATAAATTATAAAATAAAATTACATAAACTTTCCAAATTTTAAAAGAAGCCCTGGATTTTTAGCGATAATTGCTTTTAGAATGCTTATTGTAGAAATTGTTTCAAGCTTTAAATCCTTCAATGTTTCTGCAATTGAATCAAGATCTTTTTCAGTCAGTTTCATGAACGCTTCCTGTGCCTTAAGACACTTATCAAGCTCTTCATAAATATCTGGCTTCCACATGTCATTGTATTTTTTTAAGAAGTCTTTGCTGTAATCCTCTTTTGCAATAGCTTCAACGGCAAGCTCTCCAGCATGTTTTCCTGTAATTATGGCTGTATGAATTCCTCCACCTGTAAGTGGATTAACAAACCTGCCTGCATCCCCTGCGAGAAGCAAGTTATCCATGTAAGGCTCTTTTAACGGGCCATTTACTGGTATTGCTCCTGCATTTACTTCAACTATCTTTGCCTTTTTGAATCTTGGTCTTTGTATAAATTTATCTAAGTAGTACTGAGCAGTTTCTTTGGCTTTTACTGGTAGAACTCCAAGTCCTACATTTGCCTGATCGTCTCCTTTTGGGAATATCCATGAATACCCACCAGGCGCGTAGCAGTCTCCGAAGTACAATTCAATACAAGGCTCAATTTCCATTGGCATCATAAGGTATTGTATACCGGATTCAAGGTACCTTAAAGGAACAGTTGTGTCCATGCCTAGGGATTTTGCAACTATGGAAGGGGGTCCGTCAGCACCAATTAAGATTTTAGCATCAATTTGAATATCTTCATTCATCTGTTTTGCCTTTACAGTTACCCCATTGGAAGTTCTTTTTGCAGAAACAAATCTTGTCTTCATAAGAAAATCTGCACCATTTCTGGCCGCTTCTTTTGCAATGGCCTTATCAAAGACCTCTCTATCAAGTATCATTCCGCTTTTCCAGTACTTTACCTTCTCACCGTCAAGCCTAATAACGGTACCATTTGGGGAAATAAGTTTAACAAATTCAATGTTAGTAGAAATATACCTATTACTTTGTTTCATCTCAAGCTTTTCAAATAAACCTTGGGAAACACCCTCTGCGCACTGGACAGGTCCTCCTATTTCCTTCTTCTTTTCTATGAGTATAACATCGGCACCTTTTGCAGCATATCTTGCAGCATTACTTCCCGCAGGGCCTCCACCGACAACTAAAACATCACATTTGTAGGTCTTCATTCAATCGCCCCCACAGGACATGACTTTACACAGATCTTGCACTCTGTACAATTTTCGTTAAAGATAACTTCATTCTCTGTTATATCAATACCACTATTTGGGCATACTGATGCACAACAGGTACAGAGAAGACATCGTTCCTTCATAACCTTCAAATAATTCACCTTAATGGGTTTCTTTTGTATACGTTTTAAAATTTTTGGTCTATAATCCATAAATTTATTTAATCAATTAGAAGATAGCTATTTTTTGTATATTTTATCATGATGGTCATAATCCAGTAGTCTAACTACTTTACTTTTTTCATCTATTTCGTATACTAATACAAAAGATTTAGAGATATGAACTCTTCTTGCCCCTTTCATTTCACCTTTTAAAGGTTTAAAAATAAATGGATTAAGAAGTATTTGTTTTATTTTTTTATTTAAAATTTCTAACTGACGTTTATCCTTTGTTATTAATTTATTAAATTTATTTTGTAGATGATTTGATATTTCTAATGAGAATTCCATTTAAAGACCAAAAAATTCAGCAAAATTATTTACTCTAATGAATTTACCTTTTCTTATGGTATCCAACTTTCTTTGATATTCTTCAGTAATTTCTACATCATCGTCTAAAATAGAACGAATAAAACTTTCAATTTCATCATCTGCTGTCGTGCCATGTTCCTCGCAAAAAATTTCAAATTTGTGAAATAATTTGTTATTAATATTAAGACTTACTGAATCCATAGAATAAATACATTTTCATAATTAATAAAATTTTTGGTCTAAAAAGTCATCCTTTTGACAAGATAATAGGTAATATCGTTGTCTGAATCCACAAAAGCGAATATCATATCCTTCTTAACTGAGTGGGCAATTCTTACATGTGCAGAAAGAATATTCGCATCTATCTTTTCTCCTTCCATGAATACATCCACAATATAGTCAGCATGCTCCTCTTCTACAGAACCACGGTAAATTCTATACGCACAGCCATACTTAAAGGCAGTTTTCACGTGGTATCCTTTTTCCTTCAGATCTTTAAAAACAATGTATTTCCCAAGAAGATTATGTTCGATATCTCCTAATTTCAAGATCTCTTCAAAAGTAACTTCTTTATCATTAAAAATGACTTTTATCATTCCCCTCTCGAGCAAATATAGGCCCTCAACGATTGTCAGGTAAAGTCTATTATCAATTAGATCGCCAAATCCTCTTTTTTTATGGATTTTATTTAAGGCGTCTGAATCGTCAATTATCATTCTATTTTCGACGAGAGTGGCAGAAAACATGATTTAATTTAGTATTTTGATGTTAAAAGCTTTTAGAAACACTTAAATATACTTGGACCAATTTCACCATATATTCTCTAAGGTGACCATATTATGTTTAAAGTTATACAAATTAGGGATACTGCAAGAGTTCCGCCCAATAAATTTGGAGGGGACATTAACGAATCCATAGCTGAAATACTCCAGGGTCAATACGAAGGAACCTGGGATAAGGACCTCGGATTCATTCTTGCTATCCATAAGATCATTAGAGTAGGAGACGGGAAGATAGTACCTGGTGATGGAAGCGCTTATTATGATACTGACTTCGAAGCACTTACTTACCTACCAAAAATTTATGAAGTAGTTGAAGGTGAAGTTGAAGAAATAACTGAATTTGGAGCCTTTGTTAGATTAGGGCCAATAGATGGACTCGTCCATGTTTCTCAGTTGACAAACGACTTTATTAACTATGACAAGAAAAGCAACACACTTTCTGGTAAAGAAAGTGGTCGAGGTCTAAAAGTTGGAGATAAAGTCAGGGCTAGAATAGTAACTCTATCTTTAAAGAGAGGCTCTGCTAAAATAGGCCTTACAATGAGGCAGCCTTATCTAGGAAAGCTTGAGTGGATTGCAGAAGAGAAGAAAGAGGGATAAAAATGAGAGTAGCATGCCAGAAATGCCAGAGAATTCTAAATGAAAACATTTGTCCTGTATGTAAAGATGATAAGACTACTGACAACTGGAGCGGTATCGTTATTATACTTGACCCTGAAAATTCAAGAATTGCCAAGACTATTGGCGTTAACGTGCCTGGAGCTTATGCCCTAAAAGTTAGGGGATGAAATAAAAAAATGGCTCTTATTCTTACTGAAAGTCTCAAATTAAAGTTAAAATCTCCCGTTGGTCTTCTTATTGAGGGTGACGTTGAATCTGTTATTGAAAGACTTATACCAATGATTCAGGATAAGAGGATTGTGTCGGTAGGGGATGTTGTTTCATATAATTTAATAGAGCACGGAGTATATCCAGAACTCATAATTGTTGATGGAAAGAGCCTTAGAAAAGAATTCGGTGACATTGTAGAATGTGAAAACACTGTTACCGTTGAAAATCCTCAATCACAGATTACAGGTGAGCTTTGGATTGAGATTGAGCGATTTTTAAAGGATAAAACCAAAAGATTTAAAAAAATATTCGTAGAGGGAGAAGAAGATTTGGCAGTCATGCCAGCAATTCTCCACGCAAACGAAGGTACTGTGGTACTTTATGGTCAGCCTGAGAAAGGAGTTGTGATCATTGAAGTAACAGAACAGAAAAAAAAGGAGATATCGGATTACATAAATGAGATGGAGGGAGATCTATGGAATTAGAGATCATAAACGAGAGAGATAACCCACTATTCAATAGAAAGGAATTAAATGTTAAGATAATTCATGATGGTGGAACTCCTAAAATATCAGAAATTAGAGATAAATTGTCTGCTTTGAAGAGCTTTAAGATGGATTCATTTGTCGTTAGGTCAATTGAGACAGGCTACGGAAAAGCAGAATCAATCGGCAAAGTATTTGTTTATGCTGACCCAAAAAATATGATGAAGATTGAGCAGCAGTATATATTGAAAAGAAACGGATTGATTGAGGAGAAGAAGGAGGAGAACTAATGCCATCATTGTATGGTGTTGAAGGCGATAAAGTTGTCAGGAAAAATCCATACTGCCCAAGATGCGGACCTGGCACTTTCATGGCAGACCACAAGGACAGGTTTGTTTGCGGAAAATGCGCTTATACGCAGTCCAAAAAACAGAAATAAATAACTGATAATAACTATTGTTAAACAATAGTTAATCTATTTTATTCGTTTTTGTAAGCGAAAAGTATAAAAAGGGTTAGTTACATATTTATACCTAGCATTAATAATAATGATTAATACGCGCTCCTACAGGAGATGATATTATGAGAAGGCTCAATAAATTGTTTGGCAGGGACGAAAGTCAAGACTATGGTAATGAATACGATGATAATTACTACCCCGATGACTATTATGAAGAAGGTGAAGAAGACAGTGAATCATGGGCTGATGAAGAAAGGTCTGAATCACCAAGAGCTATTAGAGAAGTAGAATCAATTCCTTACGAAGAAGAAGTTCTAAAGAAGAACGATTTCATGGACTATGGAGTTGTATACATAAAATCTTTAAAACTTAGGGGTCTGGGGGACATAAGAGACATTTCTAAACAGCTTTCAGAGGGACATATTCTAATAGTTGATATTGGTCTTTTAGCAGAAAGAGAACCGCTTGAACTTAAAAGAGCTATTGATCAGATTAAAGGTATTTTGAGAGGTATAGGTGGAGATATAGCTGGAATAAGTGATAGAAAGATTTTAATAGCCCCTTCCTCAGTCAAGATTGTAAGATCACATGAGCAATGAAAATATTGAATGCGATTATTGTCCGTCATGTAATAAGAAATCTCTAAGGGTAACTAATATAGTTATTTCTATTCCATACTTTGGAGAAGTTATTGATTTTACTATTTTATGTAATAGTTGTGGCTATAAAAGATCCGATATAATGCCAATCGAAATTAAAGAACCTACAAGATATTCTTTCCATATCGAATCAGCATGTGATATAAGTACAAGAATAATTAAATCAAGCACATGCACTATTAGAATCCCTGATCTTGGGATTACAATAGAGCCAGGGCCACTTTCTGAAGGATACATAAGTAATCTAGAAGGACTGCTACAAAGAATATCCAATGTAATTAATATGGGAATGAGAATGGGCAAAGACGAAGAAAGAAAGAATGGCCAGGAACTAATTGACAGAATAACAAAATTAATTGAAGGGCAAGAAAAAGTATGTGTAATATTTGAAGATCCACTTGGTTATAGTGCTATAGCATCAGATAAGGCTATTATTGAATCTTTATCCGAAGAAGAAATTAAAAATCTGAAATTCGGCGAATCTCCGTTTGAAATAAAAAGAGATAATTGTTAAGAGGAAGGCTTTTTCCAGTTCCAGTGGGTAATGTTACCTTCTTCATCCATTTCTATGTAGCAAACGTATCTTGTGACAGACTGGTATTTCAAATCAGCAGGCATATTAATTATGAATGTTTTATTCTGCTTTTCAATTGTAGCCTTTTCATAGAACACTCTGACTAATTCAGGATTACTTGTTCCACATTCAACTGGCAAATTTTTGCTCGCCTGATTATTAACGAACTCTAAGGCCAAGTACATAGCATAATCTTCATTTATTAACTGATTTTGATAGGTACTCTGAAGTTTATACATAGAGTTTCTTGCATCAACAAGTTGCTGTCTAAGAAGATCATTTCTCTTGTTTAGACTATCATTCAACTCTTTTAGTGTTAAATTCTCCTTTGTAAGATTCTGCACTTGTTTTTCAAGGTCAAATACATAAGACTCCTTTGAATTTATATTCGAATCAGCCTGCCTATTGGCACTATAAAGTGAAAATGAGGTAACTAAAACAACTGAAAGAAGGAGAGAAAGAACGACAGAAACTTTAAACCAGTTAATATCAGGTTTCAAATTAAAATTCCTCTTTATTTTGTTGTCTATATCCGTCGTTCTTTGTTTCTCGATTTGAATTATCCTTTTGGTACTCTCTGGAATAGGCTCTTCAGCGGGTTGCCTTCTTAGAACTCGCTCATGTTTCTGCCTGTATGATTCATAAAATGTATTAGACCTGATTTCAGGTATATTATACCCTGATTGCTCTCTGGAAGTTCTCTTTGGATTAAGGGGTGCGGAATAAGCCGAATTTTGACTGTTATCCTTGAACTGGCTTTGAATTTGCCTTTTTTTCTCCTCTAAACGCTTAAGCCTCCAGAAAATATCAAGCTCTTCATCATTCATTATATCGCCAGTGCATATATAGAGAGTAATTCCCAATATATAAAGATTTATGTTTTAAATCTTAACATCAATTCCCAATTTATCTATTATTTCTTTGTATCTGTTCCTAACAGTTACTTCTGTGACTTTTGCTACCTCCGAAACAGCCTTCTGGGTTCTTCTTTCGCCTTCCATAATAGCTGCTAGATAAATAGCTGCTGCACAGACTCCTGTTGGGCCTCTGCCTGACGTAAGACCTACTTTTATAGCACCTTCTAAAATGTCCTGTGCCTTTCTCTGGACTTTTCCTGAAAGTCCTAATTCAGTAGCAAATCTGGGAATATAGTCCACCGGACTTGTTGGATAAAGCTTTATCTCAAGTTCTCTAGTAATAAATCTGTAACTTCTACCTATTTCTTTTTTATCAACTCTTGAATGTTCTACAATCTCATCTAAAGTTCTTGGAACTTTATATTCTCTACAAGCAATGTAAATACAAGCAGAAGTAACAGATTCAATTGATCTTCCTCTTATTAGCCTCTTATCGACGGCTTTTCTGTATACCATTGCTGCGCCTTCTCTAATGTTTCTGGGAAGGTGCAAATGTGAAGAAAGTCTATCAAGTTCAGTTAATGCGAAAGCAAGGTTTCTATCCTTAGCATCCGCAACTTTAATTCTTTTGTGCCATTTTCTCATTCTGTATATTTGGGCTCTCCTACCAGCACTGATATCCCTACCATGAATATCTTTATTCTTCCAATCAATCATGGTGGAAAGACCTTTATCATGGATAGTGTAGGTCATTGGGGCTCCTACTCTACCTCTTTTCTCACCTTGTTCATGGTCAAATGCTCTCCATTCGGGACCCGTATCGATTATATCCTCTGAAATCACAAGACCGCATTCGTCACAAGTAACTTCAGCCCTAGAATAATCCCGAATAAGTTTATGACTGCCACACTCTGGGCAAACATGAACCTTCTTAGTTTCAGTTTTCTCCATATACTTATAAGGTAACCGTAACATTTATATAGCTTTGGGTTGAGTTAAAAACTCAAATTATAACTTAAAATCTGATTTTCTTTGTTCTTTGTAATCTTCAATGATTTTTAAAAGTTTATTAGATTCTTTTGCTTTTTTAAAGGCTAATAATAACTCTTTTTCTTTTTTATAGACTAAATAAAACTTTTCTTTGTCTAGTATAACGAACTTCGCAATTACTTCCATTTTTATATCTTTCGAATATATAATAGGAATTTCTGCTTCAATGAGCTCTTCTTGTGCTGGATGAGAAATTTTTCCAGAAATAATCACTGCCTTAATTTTAGTTTCTGATAAAAGCTTTGCAGCTTCCGCACCGCCCCCAGTCGGATCTTTAAGAAACACAACATCATCTTCCACAAGGTCTTGATTTTTTACCAAATTTCTTATTCCTTCAACAGAAAACACGCCTAGTACTTTTCCAATTATTATGTCTTCTGATTCCATAAGTGGTTTTAGTTCCTTTAATCTCTTGTTTTCCTCTGTTAGGGCGTTTACTTTACTTTTTAGAATTTCAAGACTTTTTCTTAATGAGGTAATTTCAAAGTTTTTTGATTTTATTACTGTGTCTTTAAGAGCTTCCTTTTTCTGCTGATCTAAAACATCAAATAATTTTCTTTCAAGAGAAACAATAGTTGCTTCTTTTTCATTTATCTTGTTTTTGAGGTCAATATTTTCTTCCTGAAGCTTTTCAAAATCCTTTTTTAGAGTATTTTGTTTTTCCTTGTAATTTTCAATTATCTTTGATTGTTCTAGAATTATTTCTTCGGGATTTTTTTGTTCAATTTTTATATCTTCTTCTTTCTTTGTAAGCTCGTCTTTTAGATTGTCAATAGCTTCTTTTATTGACATACCTCTTAGGACTTCTCCAATAATCCTTGAACTATAACAAGATAAATCTTCAGGTATTTTAGATTTTATTTGGATAAATTTATTTTTATAATTTAGGTATGCTTTTAGTGCAGCTGATAGGGAATCTCTCTCATGAGCATTTTTTACCTCTAACTCTTTTGTAAGTTCATTTTTTTCTTTTACAGGGATTGATAGCGGGGGCAAATAAAGAATTGAATCAAAGGAAGTACTTAATTTCTCGATGAATCCAGAAGGAGGATTTACGTCTGATGCAAAAATTAAAGGATACCCATATTTTCTTATCTCTTCCTTAACATCTGACATCGAAAAACTTCTTTTGGAAACAACTCCCAAAATGTTACCTTCTAGATCAACTGCAGAAAGGCCTACTGTAGTCCCAGGGTCGACACCCACAATAATGTACTTATCTTTGACATTTGAGGGTTCAACTCTTTTTTCAAGAGGCTCGTACTCTATAGAACTTTTCTTCAATGGCCTTACATCTATCCTTATATCCCCTCTACTAGATTTAATCGGGATATTTTCAAAGTTTGAGTAGATTCTAAATACTCCCTTTGAAAATCCACCTTCTCGTTCTACAACATCTACATCAAAGTTAAAATCCTCGTTTGACAGTTCCTTTTCAATTTCTCTGACTTTATATTTTATGAGAGCAAATGTTCTTCTTTGATATCTTCCTTGAGAGTATCCCCCTCTACCAAGACTTCTACCCGGAGAAACTAATATCTCCGTTTCATCCTCATAAAGTTTTAGTTTGTACCCTACTCCTTCAAGAGGTAAAACAGCAAGAGCATATGCTTCATCAAATGGATTTTTTGGATTAAGATTGATTTTGAATCTTTTTGCAATAACTGGCAGCGCTGTAAAGTCATCGAACTTTCCAGTAACCTGTACTATTGAAACATATTTTGAAAGTTTTTCTAGATCATTTCTTGAGAACTCTTCAGTAGAATCGATTCCCATATAAACGGGCGAGTAACTTTTTATTAGTTTCAACAGTTTAAGCCTTGACCCGCTTTCCTTCAAAACAGGCAAAAATTTATTTCCTTCCCTTGAAACTATGACCATTGCATAGATTCTTGGGTCACGGGATATTATGTCAACCCCGAGGGATGTTTCCATGGATGCACCCAAAACTTTATCTTTATCTTAATAGCTTCTTCACTTGATGTTTTATATAATTTTTGTAGAGCCTGAATCATCTGGTAACATCGGTAGCGTAGCACGGGTAATGAAAAATTTTGGATTCTATGATTTAATTCTTGTAAATCCAGTTGAGATAGATGATCAGGCTTACAAATTAGCTGTGCATGCAGAGGATGTTTTAAAATCAGCAAAGATTGTACCAACGTTAGAAGAAGCTCTTGATTTTGTAGACTTTGCTATTGCCACTAGTGCAAATACAAGTGGCGGAGTTTTAAGGAACTATACTTCAGTGGAGAATCTAGCTGAAAAAATATCATCCGATTTTAAAGTTGGGATTATACTTGGAAGGGAGAGCAGTGGCCTTAGGAATGAAGAGATAGAGATGTGTGATACTTTAACAACAATACCCGCGGACAACAGGTATCCTACACTCAACGTTTCACACGCATTGGCAATAATTCTATATGAGATATTTAAAGTCAAAAAGACAAAGAGAGTTAATCCATCTAAGAATAAAGAAATGGTGGAGAAAGATCTCTTAATTGAAGATTTCAAAAAAATCTTAGAGCATGTAGAGGATAGGAAATATAGAAGAGACAATGCCTTGACAGTATTTAAACATGTACTTACAAGAGGATTTAATACAAAAAGAGAAGTATATACTCTAAAGGGTATTTTTAGAAGGATTGTCTTGAAGTTTGAAGGTGAATTTTAGATAATAACTAATTTAAACTTTGTATAATAAAGAGCGTTGATGTTTGAGGTATTCTATTTACTAGACAATCAAATAAAGAAAGAAGTTGCTTCTTATGAAAAGCTATTAGAGTTAAGTAAAAGCAAAATCAAATTCTGGATTGATATAGTTGACGCAACTCCTGATGAGATTTCTAGATTAGGGGATATATTTGAGCTACACCCAGTTACTATTGAAGATTTTGCTGATGAAGGAACTAGAGTAAAGATTGAAGTTTTTGAAAATTATACCTTTATTGTTTTATATACTCTTTCAATGGAAGACAGACTGACTAAATATGAGTACGATGTGCTGATATCTGAAAATTTTATCATAACAAAAGATACGAGAAAAGATTCTAAGATCTTAGGCAAATTAAAAAATGACGACAAAGCATTGTACAAAATATTAAACAAAGGACCTGATTTTCTTTTGCATATGATTATGGATAAGATAATTGATGCATATTTCTGCATAATTGAGGATCTGGATGTGACGGTGGAAAAAATTGAGGACGAACTTTTTGAAAAGGGAAATAAAGAATCTCTTAAAAAAGTAATTGAACTTAAGAGAGATGTTTCTCTTTTTAAGCGCATAGTTGTTTCTGAAAGGGAAGAGCTTTTGGGCCTTTTAAGGAAGGAATCCCTTTTTGTAGCAGATGAAACTAAAATTTATTTCAGAGACAATTATGACAGTATTATAAGCATCTTCGATTCCCTTGACTCTATGAGGGATTCACTTATAGGTATACAGGATACCTATCTTTCCTACACGTCGAATAGATTGAATGAGATAATGAAGGTCCTCACAATAATTGCAACAATAATGATGCCTTTGACATTAATATCTGGTATATATGGAATGAATTTTGAGTATATGCCAGAGTTAAAGTGGAGATATGGATACTACATAACACTAACGTTAATGTTTATAATTGGGTCGGTGATGCTTTATTATTTTAGAAAGAAGGAATGGTTGTAACTATATTCTTTCTAGAATTATAAGTGCTCCACCTATATCTCCTCTTTCGTAGAGCTCTGCAATTTTTATTAGTTCTTCTTTTATTTTAGGAATATCGTGATCTGAAGAATATGCTATTCTTTGCGCCTTGTTTTTCAATATTGTAGAAGACCTATCGAGTATTTTTCTTCCTCTCTCATCGGGAGCACCTTTAGATAATTGACTTAATTTATCTGAGGCACTAAGTAAAATATTTTTTGTTAATTCCTTGTCAGAGCTTATGGATACAGAGGCATTTTTGAAAGTTGCAGATAGTTCAGTTAAAACTGGAGGCAATCTTGGTTGGTCTTGGGGTAATTTTATTTGTTCACTCTTTGTAGCATCATATACAATAAACTGGCCAAATTGTTCAATAATTATATTTTGTGGGAAGTTAAATCTCTGCCTGTCATTAATTTCAATAACACCATACTTTGATTCTGTGAGAGGAGATTTACCCATATCCTCAGTAGTTACCTCTTTCCACATGCCATTATCTGTTTTCCTGTCGGTAAAGAGTGAAATACTCGTTGCTATCGGACCACCTTGAACGTGAATAATATCATTCTTTGCTGTATTGTTCTTAATAAAGTTGTAAAGTTTGAATGCATTTTCTGTCACATATGGACTTATCTTTAAAGTACGTGGCTCTTTGTTGTTCAATGCATTAAGATTTTCTTTTATTGGTGTAGATTGCAAAATTATTGGATTCATTGTTTGAATAGGGGGCACTTCATTAACTTGCTTTGATTCGTACTTTAATTGTGGGGGCTGGGCTATACCTGGCTGTCCTCCTCCAATTGGACCTCCACCTATTGGGCCTCCAAATCCCTTTAATCTTAACCCAGGCTCTCCTGTGTAGGAGATAATCAAAAACGCAATTAGGAATAAATAGAAAGCATTCTTATTTATTTTATTTGAAATTTCGTAAGCCCCAATCGCCATTAGAATTGAAAGAATAACTGGTGCATGCATAAAGAACCTAAATCCGTACAATAATCCAATTAATATGACAGACGGCACCGTTGAAAGGATAAGAATATCTTTAGTTTCTCTTCTTCTCAATAGATAGTAAATACCTAGAATTGAAAATACGATTGTCAATATCCCAAACGTCGGCATATTAACAATTGAGGACCAATTCCCGTGTATCCAATCTAAATTTAAGAGGACGTGAATAGCCCAAGGGAGATATAGAATTAATGATACAATTATTATTTTCAATGAGTATTTTAGGTAATCTCTTTTTATAATCCCAAATATGGCAACTGCCAAGACCACCAAAAATGAAGAGAAATGTGTCCAAAGAAAAATTGAAAGTAATACTATTGATAATACCGTTTTTTTCTTATAGACCGCCCACATACTTAAGGGGAATAGAGCAAATATCAATGAAGTAGGGGCAATTGATATCTGCCACCACCAGTAATTGTATGAGGCTGAAAGTATTATAACTGATAGAAGTCCAACTTTTTTACCAAAAAGATCCCTTGATACAAAAAACACGCTTAGCAAAGAGATTGGGTATATTAGAATTCCATAAAATTTCTGGATAAAAAGCCAATCCATTCCAATAATATTCGAAAGGGCAAAAATGAAATGTAGAAATGGAGGGTATAAGTGAGGTCTACCTATGGGAGCAAACTCATAATAATCCCAAAATATTGAGTGGTGATCGACAAACATTCTTGCAATTGCCAGATGGTAAGACCAGTCTTTCTGGTCGGCAGGTAAATTGTCGATATTCAAAATTAGGAGCACTGTTTGGAATAAAATAATTGCTATTGCAGCGATATCTAGAAAAGAAATATCCCTTTTCATTTAAATTAATGATATCCCATCAATTAAAAACTTTTCTAGACTTTAACAATATCTATATAAATTGAAAATGATAGATTAAAACGGTGCGTTTATGAAATTCCTTTTTGATGAAGATGAGGGTGGAAGTGAAATAGACGAAAATGCAAAAAAGGAAGATAGGGCAGAGTCAATAAGGATGGGAATTAGGAGAATTAAACATAATCTAGATATTATTAATAAGGAATTAGAAGAGCTTGAGAGATTGGCCTTAAACGACAAAGATCTAATCGAAGTAAGAGAACGTAACTATGATGAATATGTTAAAAAAGCCATCAATAAGAAAAGATACCGCCCAGTTGAAAAAGACGAAACTACTCTAGAAAATGACGATCTAATTTCATCTTATCGTCCAAATGATTTTGCAAAGAAACTTAGAGAATACGACGAATAACTTTCAATTGTTTTTATTATTTTTGTTCTACGGAGACCGGAAGATTTATAAAGGATTAAAAACACTTTATTTTAGCTTAACTTAATGTTAATTTAATAATGAGGTGTTTAATATGACTGAAAATATTGAGAGAGAACTCGTTGTGGGGAGTGCAGAAAAACTCGATGTAGGAAAAGGCATTGTTAGAATTGACCCAGACGCAATGAGAAAAATGTATCTAAATTATGGTGACATAGTCAAAATAAAAGGAGAAAAAATTACAGCTGCTAAGGCATTGCCTGATGTTACTGAAGGTTCAAATATTATTAGGATGGATAGTATCCTTAGGAAAAATTCTGGTGCATTGCTAGGTGACAAAGTTTCAGTATCAAGAGCAGAGGTAAAGGACGCAAAGGCAATTACTCTTGCTCCAATGCAGGCAGACATGCAATTTTCTGGAGACCTTTCAAGTTATTTCAAAGAAAAATTTTCTGACGTTCCTATAGTTCAAAATAATGTCTTTGTCTTTGAAATATTCAATAGGAGTCTTCCATTTGTCGTCACAAAGACTAATCCAAGAGGAATTCTAAGAATAGTTCCTTCTACTAAAATAACAATATCTCCTAAACCTGTTTCTGAAGCGGAGATATCCAAAATTCCTGATGTAACTTATGAAGATATTGGTGGTCTCAGGGATGAGATCCAGAAGATCAGGGAAATGATTGAGATGCCAATGAAGCATCCTGAAGTTTTTTCAAAACTTGGCATTGATCCACCCAAGGGAGTTTTGCTTTATGGCCCTCCTGGAACTGGTAAAACATTACTTGCAAAAGCCCTTGCGAACGAGATCAATGCCTATTTCACATCTATCAATGGGCCAGAAATAATGAGTAAGTACTATGGAGAGTCTGAGGAGAATCTGAGAAAGGTATTTGAAGATGCGGGAGAAAACTCTCCAGCTATAATATTCATTGATGAAATTGATGCAATTGCCCCCAAAAGAGAGGAATCAAAGGGAGAAGTTGAGAGGAGAGTCGTTTCTCAGCTTCTGACATTGATGGATGGACTTAAGACAAGAGGCAAGGTAGTTGTCATTGCTGCAACTAATTTACCAGATACTATTGACCCTGCCCTTAGAAGACCCGGACGATTTGATAGGGAAATAGAAATAGGGGTCCCTGACGTAAACGATAGAAAAGAAATTCTTCAGGTACATACAAGAGGAATGCCTATAACTCAAGATGTAGATATAGGTTATTTTGCATCAAAGACACACGGTTATAGCGGTGCTGACCTTGAGGCTTTATGCAGAGAAGCAGGCATGAAAGCGCTTAGAAGAGTTCTTCCTGATATAAAAGGCGGCGACATTGAAATTTCACCAGATCTCTTGAATAAACTTGAGGTTACAAAAACTGACTTTGATTCAGCTTTTCTTGAAGTAGAGCCTTCTGCGATGAGAGAAGCTTTAGTGGAAGTTCCTACTGTTAAGTGGTCTGATATCGGTGGTCTTTCAGAGGTAAAGGGAAGACTTCAAGAAGCAGTTGAATGGCCTCTAAAATATCCCGAGGTGTTCAAAAAGATAAAAGTTGAAGGTCCCAAAGGTATATTACTATTTGGTCCTCCTGGTTGCGGAAAGACACTTCTTGCAAAGGCAGTCGCAACTGAAAGCGAAGCAAATTTCATAGCAGTAAGAGGTCCTGAGCTTATTTCAAAATGGGTCGGAGAAAGTGAAAAGGGAATAAGAAAAATATTCAGTAAAGCAAGACAAGTTGCACCTTCAATAATTTTCTTCGATGAAATTGATTCAATTGCACCAAGAAGAGGCCAGGAAACAGGAGCAAAAGTTACA
>LNGD01000009.1 GCA_001587675.1 Candidatus Methanofastidiosum methylothiophilum | reverse complement strand
CTACCAGCACCTATTGCTGTAGCTTTCCATTCAAGGTAAGCACCTGAAGGTTCAGTTACAAATATCTGAGGGCCTTCTGAATTAATTCCAGCAAGAATCAAAGAAGCACCAAAAGGTCTTAAGCCGCCATATTGTGTGTGCATCTGTTTTAAGTCTCCAATTTTCTTTGCAAGCATCATTACAGACATCTTTTCATCGTAACTTAGGGTGTGAATCTGAGCTTCGATTCTTGCTCTATCAACAAGTATTCTTGCATCAGCAATAATACCTGAAGTTGCTGCAGCAAGATGATCATCTATCTGAAATATTTTCTCAAACGATTCTGGTTCAACAAGCCTTGAGGGTATTCTTTTATCAACACAGAGTACTACTCCCTCTTTACACTTAATGCCTATAGCTGTGGCACCTCGTCTAACTGCCTCTCCGGCGTACTGAACCTGATACAAACTTCCATCTGGACTAAAAACGGTGATTGCCCGGTCATATCCAGATGCGGGTGGAACAAATGCCATATTAATATACCTCCTATAAACTAATTAACATTAACCTTAATATTTCTCTCTAACCCCTTTATAGTCCCTGATACATAAAGAGGCAATATATTAATTTTTTCTTTACCTACAGATTTAGTAAGTGATAGTATGAATATAGCTTTGTATAATGATTTTATATTGCTTTCTATTATACCATATCCATTATTTTCATCATACTCTTTAACCCAAAGACCTATTTCAGAAGCGCCAAACTCTCCTAAAAAATCCATGGTCGAATTCCAGATAGCTTTAACTAGGTCTTCTCTTTTAAAGTCTTTCCCCCCTTCTACTTTGAAAGAGATATACCTTGTTTTGTCTCTCAATGTCTTTGGATTTCTAATAGACATATAACATCTAAACTATCATTAAATAACTTAATTTAAGTATTTTGTCATATTTTCTGTCTTTTCGACTTATTAAGAACATTTAAATATACAATCATACAAATTAAGATTGTGCCAGATAAGAGAAGTATAGCTGAAATTGTTAGAGAGTATATAGGTGCACATCCATCTATTATGGACTGCCTTAGATACGGTATTATTAATTATTCTGCATTATCAAGAATGATTATGGATGAATACAAGATAGAAAATATGGTCGCTGTACTCATTGCTTCTAGACGATATGCCGAAGAACTTCAAAAAGAAAAAAATTATCTTGAGAAGAAGATTAAAGAGATTCTTAAGAGAAGTAGGATCAACATAAAAACAAAGGTTGCAACTGTAACATTAAAACCAGGGTGGCATGTTTTTCTTAAGCTTGAACCCATTCTAAAAAAGACACTTTCTGAAGGATATTTGGTGAATATAATCCAAGGATCACAGGGTATAACATTAATATTGCTTGAAGATTATCTTGATGAAGTAACAACTGTCATAGGAAAAGACAATATTTTACGCGTATCAAAGGGATTAGTAGAGATATCCGTTAAGAGCCCCGAAGATATCAGTGAAACCCCTGGAGTAGTTTCATATCTTTCTTCAAATCTTTCCTCTGTTGGGATAAATGTTATTGAAACAATGAGTTGCTTTATGGATACAATCTTTGTTGTTGATGAAAGAGATATGGTACTTGCATTTGAAGCACTAAATAGATGTATAGACTAAACCTTTAATATTTAAGAAAAATAATTAGTGTGGTATTATGGAAATGAATATTATAGATATAAAAAAGGATGAAGGTGTAGAATTTATAGTTGGCCAAGGTAATTTTTCTATTTTTACAGTTGATGATCTAGCTAAAACTCTTTTGACATGCGTTGCAGGAATTAAAATTGGGGTCGCAATGAATGAAGCAAAACCTAAATTGACGCGAGTTGCCGGTAACGATGAACATCTAAAAGATTTAGCTGCCAATGCGGCTTTGAAGATAGGTGCAGGGCATGTATTTGTAATCATGATGAGGGGTGCTTTCCCAATTAATGTTCTTAATACTGTTAAAGCTCACCCTTCAGTATGTACAGTCTACGGAGCTAGTGAAAATCCTTTCCAAGTTATAGTTGCTAAAACTAATCTTGGCTGCTCAGTAATTGGAGTTGTAGATGGAACCTCCGCTGAGAAGATAGAAGACAAATTTATGAAAAGAGAAAGAAGGGATCTTCTGGAAAAAATAGGGTACAAGGTAGAATGAAGGTTAAATTAGAAAATCTTAACGCGCTTAGGTTATTAAATCCGGGGCCTTTAGTTTTAATTACATCTAAATACCAAGGAAAATCAAACATAGTGACTGTTGCCTGGACAAGTCCTGTTTCACATGAGCCTCCTCTTGTATCCATATCAATATCCACTAAGAGACAATCTAATATTATGATTGGAAATTCTAAGGAATTCACTATTAATTTACCTTCTTTTGACTTACTCGATAAAGTACTGATATGTGGGTCTGTCAGCGGAAAAAATGTGGATAAATTCAAAGAAGCTCAACTTACACAAGTTTCTGGTAAGAAAATATCTTCACCTTCCATCAAAGAATGTTTTGCCTTTATAGAATGTAAAGTCGTAGATTCTTTTCTATGTGGTGACCATTACCTGTTCATTGGTGAGATTGTTCATGCTGAAATTGAAAAGAACTTTTATAGAGAACATTTAGATTTGGAGAAAGTTAAATATATCAATCATCTTGGCGGTCCTTACTTTACCTACCCAGAAAAGATAATCGAAAAGAAAAGATAACTATTGGAATTCAGATATGTGAGCTCTTTTTATACTTTCCATTTTCAAATCATAAGCTTTGAATTCTTCTTCTTTTTGTTTTATATTGTCCATAGATTGGATAATTCCATCCTCTTGCTCATTAAGATAATACTGTTTTAAGATTTTTAACTCAACTGCAGCGTTGTTAAGTGCCTCAACTTTCTTAATGTAATAGGTAGTATACGCAACTAGCCAGTCTTTTTTAGATTTCTGTGCTTCTTTCAAGCCATTCTTTAGAGCAATCAAAGTAATTGAGAATTCTTCAATTGATTTATCTGCATAATATGTAACGTTATCCATATCTTTAATTGAATAGGCATTAGAGGATATATTATAATATTCTATTCCCTTAGCTAAATGCATATTTGCAACTTTTATACTCGCATTCCAGTTATCAAGTGAGGTATTTAGACATAGAGGTAGAAGGAAAACTAGTATCATCCCAACAATTAATGCTTTATTAATTTTCATATTACCTCTCTCTAGATTTTTTTAAATTAAGATACAAATCCATCATATCTTCAAATATATAATCAGGTTTTATTGTTGACATTGTTGCATCTGATTTACTGATTACTCCACTCAGTACAAGTGCAGTTTGGATACCAAAGTTTCTTCCTGCGAGGATATCAGTGTCAATTCTATCTCCAATCATCAAACTTTTTTCTTTTTTTGCAGAAATTCTTTTAGCTGCCATCTCCATTATCAATGGGTTTGGTTTTCCAATAATTATGGGTTCAACACCACTCGCAGTTGTTATAGATGCCAATATGGCACCACATCCAGGCAGTATTCCTTCTTCTGAGGGATAAGTAGTATCTGGATTAGTTCCTATATATATGGCCCCTCTTTGAATAGCTAATGAGGCCTTTTTCATTTTTTCATAAGTGAAGTTAACATCCCATCCGACTACAACTAGATCTGGATTATTTTCTTCCAGGACTATGCCAGACTCTTTTATTAAAGATATTAGTCCATCTCCCCCTATTACATAAGCGCTTAATCTTTCTTTTTCTTTTAGAAACTTATTTTTAATAAATTCTACAGTTGCAATACCCGAATTAATAATATTATTTTCTCCAATATTTATATTCATTTTATTAAGTCTTTTTGAATACTCAGTCGGTGTCTTTGCAGAGTTATTTGTTACACAAATAAATTTAAGGTCTTCTTCAATTAAATACTCAATAAATTCTCTAGCACCATTAATTGCAGTATGTCCTCTATAAAGGACCCCATCAATGTCCATAAAGATATACTCTATATTTTTCAAGAAGAACTCTCCTTTTTCAAAATTCCCTCTGCTGCAAGGATTCCTGTAGATGCAGAATTTACTATATCCCTTGAAAGACCAACTCCATCTCCTGCAACAAAAAGATTTGGTATATTAGTTTCCATTGAATTATTTACTTTTACTCTTATCCCATAGAACTTTATTTCTGGGGCATATAAAAGGGTTGAATCACTACCAACCCCTGGTATTACATTATCTAACATTTCTAAAGATTCGATAAGATTTGTCACTATTCTATAGGGAAGTGCCATTGCTATATCCCCTGGAGTAGCGGATAATAGTGTAGGAGTTATCTTGCTTCTCTTTATTCTTTCTGGAGTTGATCTTCTACCTCTTCTTAAATCCCCGAATCTTTGTACTAAGGGATTTCCACCCCCAAGAACAGTTGCTATTTTTGCTATAGATACCCCGTATGATGTTGTATCTTCAACTGGAGAGGTAAGCGTGACTTTTGAAAGGAAAGCAAAGTTACTATTTGGTGATTTTATATCTCTCATTGAATGTCCATTTACTCCTACATATCCATCATACTGTTCTTTCATTACATATCCTTCATGATTTGTACAAAATGTTCTAACAAAGTCGTCATAGGTTTTAGAATAGATATGGAATTTTGGATCTCTATTAACATCAATTACCGGTTGCATGACAACTTTCGAAACTTCAACTCTAACCCCAATATCGATTGGTTGATGTTCAATCTTAATTCCCAAGTCTTTAATCAAACTCATTAGAAATCCAGATCCCGCTCTTCCTGGGGCAGCTATGATATACTCAGAGTTAATTTCATGAGTTTGTTTATTTTGTAAATATGTAGTTTTGTAAATATTTTTCTCCTTTTTAATCCTTATAACGTCTGCAAGCGATACAAATTTAACGCCCTTTTTTTCTAGATATTTTTTAATAGAGTTAATGACAACGGGTGTATAATCACTTCCTATATGTCTTTGAGGTATTTGTATGAATTTTATCCCTACGGCCTCGGACTTCCTTTGTAAATTTTCAATATTTTCTGTTTCTCCAATGAAAAGATTTTCTGGAGCGCCATGTTTTAAAAAAATTGAATCCACTTCATCAACTAAATTTTGGGCCTTTTTGGCATCATTGGTAAGTTCTTCTAAGTCTCCACCTATATCCGGTCTCAAATTAAGAATACCATCTGAAAGACAACCTGATCCCCCTGTACCATAAAGAACGTTGCATGGGTCACAGTTTTCACATACGCCTGTATACTCTAATTGACATTTTCTGCTATCTACATCTCGACCCTTATCTAAAAGAACAATATCAAATCTATTATTGTTTGATAGCTTGTAAGCTGAAAAAAGACCGGCAGGACCGGCACCTATGATAACAACTTTTTTTCTCATACAAAGAATATTTTAATTATAAACTAAAAAAGCTTATGGATTTAGCTTGACCTTTGAAGGTCTCTTTGGTAGTCCTTTTAAGGGCTTTCTAGTTTTTAACTTTGATTTTTTGATAGGCTGTTGTTTTGGTTCTGGGCTAGCTATCTGTCTACCTGTATCTTGAATTAATTCGGGTGAAACTTCCTGTAATTGAGATTTTTCTAAAGGTCTTTTTGGCATGTTAAAACTTTTTATATTCTTCTTTAGAAGGGCTATAACAATAAAAAACGCTGCAATTATTATTACCGGTAGTCCCTGGATAAATATATTTGGCTCTAGTACAAGAGATATGTCCTTTTCAGTTTCTCCTTCAACTTTAACTATCTGTGTTACTTTTCCATACATAGTCGATGACGCTACAACTTGATATTCTTTTGGCGGTAAGTCTGATACAATTAGCACACCAGAGCTGTCGGAGTTACCTTTTTGTACTCCATCTACAATAATAGAAACTCCACTTATAGGACTGCCTTTAGAATCTTTAAGTGATACTTTAAGTGAGCCATTAGCTTGTTTTAATGTCAATGTTTTAACTAATCCTGATTTAGTAATCTCAAAATCAATTTCAGAGGGATCATAACCTTTGGCATCAGCTTTTAGCGTATATACCCCTGGAATAAGTTGAATTGTACCATTAGGCTTTGTAATTCTTTCAACTACTGTGCCACTGCCAGTCTTAATAATCTCGGCATCAACTTCTGTTAAAGCTTTCCCATCCTCTGTTCTTATCTCATAATTAAGTGAACCTTTTTGTTTTGCCAAAACAATAGTGACTTCTTTTTGCTGCTCTTGCTCTAGATTAAAAGGTTCAGTTGTGAATTTTTCATAATCCATAAATTCAACTTCGACAAAATATGTCCCAGGCTTAACTACGAATCGGAAAAATCCACCTAGGTCAGTAGTGGTATATGCAACCGCTGTACCCTTTAGGAACACCTGTATTCCAAAAAGAGGTTTGCCTTCATCATTAGTTAATTTACCATAGACCTCTCCTTTAATTATTAAAGGAATAGTAATTGAATAATCTACGGTATCCTTTGGTGTAACTGATGTGGGTAACTCATAATCTGATTGTGAGTAATTAACTTTAACGTTATAATTTTGTGCATCAGGCACTTCAATTCTAAATTGACCCGTTTGGTCTGAATTTACTGAGAAAGTTTCATTTGTGGCTATATTCGTTACTTTTACAGTTGCATCTGCAATTCCCAGTTCTCCTGTTTCAAATGTTTTATTGTCATTTGAGTCCTTATATACTTGTCCAGAAATTATTTTAAAACCATCGTGCCTCATATAAAATGTCTTTGAAGCAAGGGGGGTAATATCTACATTTTCAATTATTGTGACATATCCACTTTTTGATATAGTTATTGTATAAGTTCCTTCAGATATATTTTCAAAAAGAACTTCCCCTCTTGAATTAGAATTTGCTGACCTTTGATAGTTAGAATCTGTTTGGAAAGTCATTCTAATTTCTGCATCTTGAATTGGAGTACCATTTACACTTGCAATTTTAAGAAGGAAATCTTTATTAGAAACACCCCAAGCGGACGGTGTCATAATTACCAATAACATTATTGACAACACAATAGTCTTGGAGTATCTCCCTAGCATCTTTTTCCTCAGATATTTTATTAAATAAAAAAAATTAAATCTCGGAAAATACTTTTCTTACATCTTTTATCTTAATAGTAGTATCCATTTCTACTATTCTATTTTCGCACTCCATTACATCCCTCGCATCGCCTGAAAGTTCTATGTATGTCCCAAGATCTGTATCGTAGGATTTTACATTTACAGCATCTGGGATCGATCCAGGGCTTATGGTGCTAAGGGTAAGGTTTTGGACAAGCAACCTAACGGTGTAGGGCTTATCTTTGTGCCTTTCAATTCCTCTTTCAACTATTTTCATAATACTTCACCTATCCTTTAGTAGCTGATAATCAATATGTAGTTACCAGTTTATAAGCTTTTCGATATCGATAATATATAACAATGTTCCATTATTATTACAAATTATAATTAAATAGTCAATAATGACTTTCAAATTATTGATACTATCCATTAAAGACTATGAAGCTATTGATAATCAATAATTGCTAATTGACTTTATAAACTTAATTACTATCCTATTTTTTTAGAGCGATGCTTAATTTTATATAATTCTTTTCTTTTACTAATGTTAATGAAAGTTGTTCTTTTAGAATATACCCAAAATCCTGAAAAAGTATGTGCTGTCGCTGCTCTGACTACGATGAAAGAAGGAACACCGTCTGAGATGATAAAGGAGATAGATCCCGAAAACGCAAAAAAAAGGATACAGAGAGTAGTAGGTTATGGGCATTATTCAATAATAGAACATGCAAATTTCACCTTTTCTATAGAAGGAATTTCGAGAGCCTGTTCCCACCAGTTGGTAAGACATAGAATAGCTTCTTTTACTCAACAAAGTCAAAGATATGTGAAAATGGATGAAATTCCTTTTGTGGTTCCCCCTTCAATTAAGAAAAATAAAGTAGCTGCAGACCTTTTTAATCAAAATATTAAGTTTCTTTCTGAAAGCTACAAAAAGCTTTTGGAATTAGGTATCACGCCTGAAGATGCAAGATTTATTCTTCCAAATGCCACAAAGACAAATTTAGTCATGACAATGAATGCGAGAGAGCTTTTACATTTCTTTAATTTAAGATGTTGTAACCGGGCACAATGGGAAATAAGAGAAATGGCATGGGAGATGCTATACCAAGTTCTTGATGTTTCACCAGCATTATTTGAAACTTCAGGACCAAAATGTATTGTTGAAGGCATTTGTACGGAAGGCAAATCTTCCTGTGGGTGTTATAAGTTATTTGAAGGAAAAACTATTGAAGAGAGAAGACTACTGGTCAAAGATTTTTATAAGCAATAACAGTGATTTTATGATAAGAATGGATATAGATACTTATTTTATGAGTATTGCTGAATTAGTAAAAAAACGATCTACATGTATAAAACAACATGTTGGTGCAGTTTTAGTAAAAGATAGTTATATTATTTCTACAGGATATAATGGTGCTCCGAGAGGACTTCCTCACTGTTCTGAAGAGACTTGCTTGAGACAGACTCTTGGGTCCCTTGAGAAATCTCATTTGTGCAGAGGAGTTCATGCAGAACAGAATACTATAATTCAAGCAGCAATTCATGGAGTTTCTACTGAAAATTCAACTGTTTATTCAACACATTTTCCATGTATGTCTTGCACAAAGATTTTGATAAATGCTGGAGTGAAAGAAATAGTGTATGCAAGAGACTATGATCTTGATAATGAAATTAAGATGAGCATGATAAGAGACGCAGGCGTTAGAGTAAAAAAGCTGCTTTTATCTGATTAGATGTTTACTCCTTTAAAGGATATTAAATCTTTAGATTATCCAATATATTCAATTGAGAGGGCATCTGAAATTAAAAAATCTCTTTTTGAGAAAGGAATCAATGAAATATATTCTTTTGGTAAAAAAGAGATAGGGGTTGACAGAGCCATTGGAAAAGGCGTTACGTCAATTGTATTCTTGGGTAGTTATAAAGATAAAAAAGCAATAATAAAGATTGAAAGATCAGATTCGAGGAGAAGGGGCTCAATTAAAAAAGAGGCATTCTTTTTATCTAAAGCAAATGAGAAAGGTGTTGGACCAAAGATTTACGAAAGTGGAGAGAATTATATAATTATGGAATTTATAGAAGGCCCACTATTGATAGAAAGAAAATTTGACAAAAATGACATATTTGATATTGCAAGACAGTGCCACCTTCTTGATATTTTAGGTATTGATCACAGACAGATCCAAGGTGGAAAGCATATAATATGTGCGGATAGAAATGTAATAATCGACTTTGAAAAGGCTCATTATTCGAAAACTCCTAGAAATCTCACTTCTTTTCTTTCTATGTGTTTTCTATCAGACTGCCTAATCAGAGAGCGAATTAAAGAATTATTTCAGTATGATGATGATTTAATCAAGACACTTTTAAAGGAGTATAAGGCTAATTATAATATTGATGAATTAATTAGTAAAATCCAATAAGACTTAAATATTTTAGTTAATAAAAAGAATCGGTTGTGATTTGATGGAATTTGAAAAGCCGTGGACGGAGAAATACAGACCGCAAAAACTGGAAGATATAGTTGGGAGAGACCCCATAATTAGAAGACTTAAATCTTACGTTGATAAAAAATCAATGCCGCATCTTCTTTTTGCAGGCCCTCCTGGAGTGGGTAAAACTACCGCGGCAATTGCTCTTGCAAAAGAAATATTTGGGGAATACTGGAAACAGAACTTCCAAGAAACTAATGCTTCTGATGAAAGAGGTATTAATGTCGTGAGAGAAAAAATAAAGGATTTTGCTAGAACTAAACCAATTGGCGGGGATTTCAAAATTATTTTCTTAGATGAATCTGATGCTCTTACCGCAGACGCTCAAAATGCCTTAAGAAGAACTATGGAAGTTTATACTTCTACATGTAGATTCATTCTTTCGTGTAATTATTCTTCTAGAATTATTGACCCGATTCAATCAAGATGTGCTATTTTTAGATTTGGCCCGCTATCCAATGATGCAGTAAAAGTAATGATTAAAAAAATAGCCGAAAATGAAAAAATTGACCTCAAAGAAGATGGGCTCAATGCAATAGCTTATGTCGCTGAAGGAGATATGAGAAAAGCAATAAATGCGCTTCAGGCTTCTGCAGGAATTGGAGATTCGATAACTGAAAGTATTGTATACCAAGTCACTTCAAGGGCAAAACCAGAGGAAATAAAGAATATGATGAAAGTGGCGCTAACGGGAGATTTTCTTTCCTCTAGAAAAATCCTTCAGACTCTTCTTTTAGAGCAAGGATTATCCGGCGAAGATATCATTATGCAGATGCATAGAGAAACCTTCAACTTGGAAGTTTCAGATAAAGAGAAAGTTAGAATAATTGAAATGATAGGTGAAGCTGATTTTAGACTTGTACAAGGTGCAAATGAGTTTATTCAACTTGAATACCTTCTTGCTAATCTATCTACAGGATAAAGGATACAATGCTTGTTGAAAAATATTTCCCAAAGAATTTTTCTGAAATTAAAGGTCAACAGGCAATTGTAAAAGAAATTTTGGCTTGGATTAATACTTGGGGGAATGAAAAAAGAGCATTACTTATTTACGGACCTCCTGGCAGTGGCAAAACAACGATGGTCAAAGTTCTTTCAAAAGAGCTTGGATATGATCTGATAGAGCTAAACGCTAGTGATAAAAGAGACCAAGAAGCCCTTAATCGAATAGTTGGAAATGCTTCTTCATCAAAGACTCTCTTTGGATATAAGAAAATTATTTTACTGGATGAAGCAGATAATATACATGGAAAGGAAGATTACGGCGGTGCCAAAGCTTTACTCGAAATTATAAAGAATACTCAAAATCCTATAATTTTAACTGCAAATAGCTATTGGGAAGTATCTCAGGCTATTAGGGATAACTGTAAACTAGTTCAGTTTAAACGGCTTCAAGCAAGAACTGTATTTTCTAGATTAAAGGAAATAGCCCAAGCTGAAAAAATTCAGATAGAAGATGAAACTCTATTGAAAATTGCTGAACAATCTAACGGAGATTTAAGGGCTGCCATTAATGATCTTGACTCTCTAGGTAATAATATTTTAAAAGGCGATGAAAAACTAGTTGGTTTTAGAGATACTGAAAAATCTATTTTTGATGCACTATCTAAATTATACTCATCAAGTTCTATCGAAGTTAGAAAAGAATTCATGGATATAGACAAAAAACCTGATGAGCTTTTACTTTGGATTGATGAGAACACACCTAAAGCTTACAAAGGAAAAGAGTTACTTGAAGCTCAAAATTTTATCTCTAAGGCAGATATTTATTTGAACAGAGCATTTAAAACTAGAAACTATTCTATGTGGAAATATGCCTCAGACCTTATGACGGGCGGAGTATCAGTTGTTGGAGAAGGTGGGTCACGTTATATTTCATTTTCTCCCCCAAGATACTTCCAGATTCTTGGTTCTTCAAAAAAGACTAGGGAAGCAAGAAAAACAATTCTTGAAAAAATTGGAAAGAAATGTCACTGTTCTACTAAAATTGCAAGATCATACCTTCCAATGATATCGATTTTATTCCTAAATCCAAAAAAAGGTGCATTAATATCAAACTTTTTTGAATTTGATTTGGAAGAAATAAAATTTATAGATGAAAAAAATTATAGAAAAATTGAATTGTCAAGGGAAGAACTTTTAAAGGAACCTGAAAAAAAAGATGAAACTTCAATAACACCAGTAGAACTCAAAAATAAAACAGTTGAAAAAGAGGATTCACAAAATAAAAACGAGGAAAAACAAAAAACACAACAAAAAACACTCTTTGATTTTTAGAGGAAAAATATGACTGGGCATTCTATATCATCTGCACTGGACAAAATTCCAAAATCTGGGATAAGAAAGTTATTTGATCTTTCACAAGGAATGGAAGGTGTAATAAGTTTAGGAATTGGAGAACCTGATTTTAGCACACCGGCCCATATCGTTGAAGCATCAATTAAGGCACTTAAAGAAGGTAAGACCTACTATTCTCAAAATGCTGGACTTTTTGAATTAAGAAAAGCCATTTCTGAAAAAATGAAAAAAGAAAATGGAATTAATGTATCTGAAAATGAAGTCTTGATTACAGTGGGAGGTGGGCAAGCACTTTCTCTAGCAATTCAAGCATCAATTAAGTCTGGGGAAGAAGTTATTGTTCCTTCACCATCTTTCGTAGCATATGTCCCTACAGTTATACTTTCAGGCGGAGTCCCTGTAGAGGTAGAATGTAAAGAAGAAGATAAATTTATACTAAGTCCTGATTCCCTTGAAGAGAATATAACAGAAAGAACTGAACTACTTATACTAAACACGCCTTCAAATCCTACTGGCGCAGTAATGGCGAAGAAGGATCTAGAAGATATATCTGATATAGTGATTGAATACAATCTAAAAGTTATATCAGATGAGGTATACGAGAGTTTTATTTACGATGGGAAAAAACACGTTAGCATGGCTTCACTAAACGGGATGGAAGATAGTGTGATCACTGTAAATTCCTTTTCTAAAACTTATTCAATGACTGGATGGAGAGTTGGTTATTTATTGTCTAAAGATGAGTCTCTCTTTGAAAGAATGTTAAAATTACATATGTATGGTCCTGTATGTAATAATACCTTTGCCCAATTCGGAGCTTTGGAAGCGCTTAAAGGTCCTCAAGAATTTGTTCACAATATGAGAGAAGAATTTCAGAGCAGAAGAGACCTTCTTATGAATAGAATCCAAGAAATGAACAGTGTAAGCGCAATAAAACCAGAGGGTGCATTTTATCTTTTCATGAACATCTCAAATACTAGAATGACCTCTGAAGAATTTTCTGAAAAATTATTGAATGAAGAAAAAGTTGTTACTGTCCCTGGCTCAGCATTTGGTCCTTATTCTGATGGTTTTGTGAGACTTGCTTACCCCTTGAAAACTGAAAAGATAAATGAAGCTTGTGATAGGATGAAAAGATTCCTTTCAAAGTATTAATCTTCTTCTATCTTCATCGATTTGATGTTGAATTCTCTTCCTGAGAGAACAGTCACATCATTTGATCCACATTCACAAATCATTGATAAAATTGGAAGATCCTCATCAGTATTTATTTGAAATTCTTTACGGCATACATTACAAAGTAATCTGGGCTTCAAAAAAATTATATCAAGTTTTGCGCCTTCAGCTAAGGTGTCCTTTGAAATTATATCAAAACAAAAGGTAAGTTGTTCAGAGTTAACTAAAAGTATTTCTCCCATTTCAATCTTAATAGACTTTATTTTTCTTGCCCCTTCTTTTTCTGCAACTTGTAGAATTGTTTTTAATATTCCCTCTGCAAGCGAAAGTTCATGCATTAACTCACCAATACTCTTTTATATTCCGTCAAATGATTATTTAAAAGTTTAGGGGGAATCTTTTGAAGGGATATATTATATGGCCATCTTATCTAGATAAAGGCCTTTCAAAAAAGAACGGAAGAAAATTACCAAAGAACTTATCTTTGGATCATCCAAAATACGATGAAATCAAAAAGGCTTTAGAATCAATTGGCCTAAATTATGAAGGTGAAAAATCTTCCCGTTACCCAAAAGATCAAGGGCACGACGAAAGAATCTCTGGAAGATTTATTGTAGAGAAAAAATATTCTAAAAATGAAATATTGAAAAAAATATCAAAAGAAATAAGAAAGAGCAGGGGTGGAGCTTAGGATCTGTCTTGAAGTGTTTCTACTTCAGGTATAATCCTTTTTCCAGCAACTACTTTATCGATACTATGTACAGTACCCCCTAGTTTTTCTATTTCCTCTTTTAATAATTCATAATCTATTGAATCCCCTTGTATTGAAAGTTTAACAGTTTCAGTTTTTTGATCAATTTCAATAAGAGAAATATTAATTCCTATGATCCCTGGAAGTTCAGCCAATTTATTCGCAAAGTCGGGAAGTATCGGTTTGTGCGGTTTTAAAACATCAAGAACTATGACTCTAATTGAACTCATATGTTTACCGATTTGTAATGAAGTTATAAAGTTTTATAATTGTTTCGTTTTTTCCATGATTAACTTTATAAGTTTATAAATATAAAAAATATGGAGGAATTATTATGGAAACTTTAGAAGCTATTCAAACTAGGAGAAGCGTAAGAAAGTTTATCGATAAGAAGATACCTGACGATTTAATCGAAAAAATATTACGAGCTGGGATGAACGCACCTTCTGCAGGAAATCAACAACCTTGGCATTTCATTGTTATAGATGATAAAAAAATTCTTGAAGAAGTACCAAAGGTTAGTCTTTATGCTCCAATGGCTAAAGAAGCATCCGTTGCTATTGTTGTTTGTGGTGATGTAAAATTAGAAAAATATCCTGGATTTTGGGTTCAAGACTGTTCTGCTGCAACAGAAAATATGTTACTGGCAGCACATTCTCTTGGTATAGGTGCAGTTTGGTCTGGGATATACCCTTTAGAAGATAGGGTAAGTGGATATAGGTCTCTTTTAGGGATACCAGATAATGTAATACCTCTTTCAATTATTATAATGGGATACCCTCAAGAAATACCGAAACCTGCTGACCGATTTAAATCAGAAAGGATAAGGCACAACAAATGGTAATTATTTATTCATAAATTCTTCTCTATTTTGGTTAGGGATAACTTTATAATTTAATTTTTTTTAGTTCCTCATACAGTCAAATACATTAGTAAGTGATTATTATGAAAAGGCAAATGGTAACAATTGACGGAAATGAAGCTGCAGCATATACAGCTTATCATGTCAATGAGGTAATTTCAATATACCCTATCACCCCTTCTTCAACAATGGGGGAATTGTCTGACCAGTGGGCATCTGAGGGGAAGCCAAATATATGGGGGTCTGTTCCACATGTCACTGAAATGCAAAGTGAAGCTGGGGCAGCAGGAGCTGTTCACGGGTCTTTGCAAAGAGGAGCACTTACCACAACATTTACCGCATCCCAAGGCCTTCTTTTAATGATACCCAATATGTATAAAATTGCGGGAGAATTAACCTCAACTGTTTTTCATGTAAGTGCCAGAACTCTTGCTACTCATGCTCTTTCGATTTTCTGTGACCATGGGGATGTTATGTCTGTAAGATCCACTGGATTTGCACTTCTCGTTTCAAATTCAGTTCAAGAAGTGATGGATCTTGCTCTTATTGCACATGCATCAACATTAAAATCTAGAGTGCCCTTCTTACATTTTTTTGATGGATTTAGAACCTCTGCTGAAGTTTCGAAAGTTGAACTTTTGTCTTTTGAAGACATGAAACAAATGATTGATGATGAGCTAGTAAGAGAACACCGCTCTAGGGCTTTGTCACCAGATAACCCGATAATAAGAGGAACATCCCATAATCCTGATACTTTCTTCCAAGCAAAAGAAACAATAAATCCCTATTATAATTCCTGTCCTGAGATTGTCCAAGAAATGATGGATAAATTTGAAAAAATAGTTGGAAGAAAATACAAGTTATTTGATTATGTTGGAGCACCAGACGCTGAAAGAATAATTGTTATTATGGGAAGCGGTGCAGAAACAGTAGAAGAAACAGTGGACTATCTTAAAATGAAAGGTGAAAAAGTCGGTGTCATAAAAGTCAGGCTTTTTAGACCTTTTTCAATTAAACACTTCGTTTCATCACTCCCAAAATCTGTTAAAAGTATAGCAGTTCTTGACAGAACTAAGGAACCAGGATCAGTAGGAGAACCTCTCTATTTAGATGTTACAACTGCAATAGCCTCAGCACTATCTGACGGTACTTTGAAGATGGACAAAATGCCAAAGATAATTGGAGGAATATATGGATTATCCTCTAAAGAATTTAAGCCATCAATGGTAAAAGCAGTTTTTGACGAATTGAAAAAAATAAATCCAAAAAGCAAGTTTACAGTTGGTATTAATGATGATGTTACCCACCTAAGTCTTGATTATGATCCAAACTTTTTCATAGAACCTACAAACAGAACACGAGCAGTATTCTTTGGTATCGGTTCTGATGGAACAGTAAGTGCAAATAAAAGTACAATAAAAATTATTGGTGAGGAAACAAATAATTATGCTCAAGGATTCTTTTACTATGATTCAAAAAAAGCCGGGTCTCAAACATTGTCACATTTGAGATTTGGTCCAGATCCAATACGATCGCCTTATTTAATTGACAAAGCTAATTTTGTCGCATGTCACCAGAGTTCTTTTTTGGATAGATATGAAATGCTTAATGTTGCTGAACCTAACGCAATATTTCTTTTGAATAGTACTTATTCAAAGGACGAAGTATGGGATCACTTGCCAAAAAGTGTCCAAAAAGAGATAATTGATAAAAATTTAAAATTTTATGTAATTGATGCTTATAAAATTGCTAAAGAAATAGGTCTTGGAGTTAGAATTAACACTATTATGCAAACATGTTTTTTCGCTTTAAGCAATGTTATTCCAAGAGACGAGGCAATTAAAAAAATTAAAAAATTCACAGAAAAGACTTATGGACTCAAAGGAGAAAAAATTCTAAATATGAATTACGAAGCTATAGATAAAGCTATTGACAATCTCCATCAGGTAAATGTGCCTAAAAAGGTTTCAAGTGAATTTGACCTTAAGACATCTATGCCCGAAGATGCGCCGCCTTTTGTTAAGAATGCAATATCAAAAATGGTTATTGGAAAGGGGAATGAACTTCCAGTAAGTGCATTTCCTTCAGATGGTACTTATCCGACAGGAACTACTAAATGGGAAAAGAGAAACATATCTCTTGAGGTACCAGTGTGGGACCCATCTATATGTATACAATGTGGTAAATGCGTATTTGCTTGTCCACACGCTGTCATAAGGGCCAAGGTATACACAAAAGATGCATTAAAGAATGCACCACCATCCTTCAAATATACAGAAGCTAAATTCTCCCAATTTAAAGATTATCTTTATACTGTTCAAGCATCTCCTGAGGATTGTACAGGATGTAAAATTTGTCATGAGGTATGCCCCTCTAAGAACAAACAAGATCCAAAATTAAAGGCAGTTAATATGGTGTTCAAAGATTCGATACTTGCTAGAGAGAAGAACAACTGGGATTTCTTTGATTCAATTCCTTATGTTGATAGAGATAAATTAAATTTTACAGCTGTTAAGGACATCCAACTTTTGCAACCTCTATTTGAATTTTCTGGGGCCTGTTCTGGTTGCGGTGAAACACCTTACGTTAAGTTATTAACTCAATTATTTGGGGATAGGGCTGTAATTGCAAATGCTACTGGATGCTCTTCGATATATGGGGGGAATTTACCAACAACTCCTTACACTACAAATAAGGATGGGAGAGGTCCAACATGGTCTAATTCTCTCTTTGAAGATACTGCAGAATTTGGTTTAGGAATGAGACTTGCATTGGATAAACAATATGAATATGCACTGGAATTACTCGATAAGCTTAAAGAAGATTTGAGTAAGGACTTAATTTTTGAGCTTAAGAATGCAGATCAAAAAACTGAAGCAGGAATAAATAAACAAAGAGAAATGGTTAAGTTACTTAAAGCCAAACTAAAAGGAATACAAAAACCTGAAGCAAAGGATCTTTTGAGTCTTGCAGATTCGCTTGTCAAGAAGAGTGTTTGGATAATCGGAGGGGATGGATGGGCATATGATATTGGATACGGCGGACTTGATCATGTTTTAGCTCAAGGAAAAAATGTGAATATACTTGTTTTAGATACTGAGGTTTATTCTAATACTGGTGGGCAGAAATCAAAGGCAACTCCTATAGGTGCTATTGCTAAATTTGCAATGGGTGGAAAGGCCACACCCAAAAAAGATTTAGCTATGATGGCCATGAATTACGGAAATGTGTATGTGGCAAGAGTTGCATTCGGGGCAAATAATGCTCAGACAATTAAGGCATTCCTTGAAGCTGAATCTTTCGAGGGGACCTCTATAATTATAGCTTATTCGCATTGTACTCAACATGGTTACGACATGATACGTGGACCAGACCAACAAAAGGCAGCAGTAATGTCCGGATATTGGCCATTGATAAGATACGACCCAAGATTATCTGATCAAGGTAAAAATCCATTCCAACTTGATTCAGCTAAGCCTTCAATTCCTCTCCAAGACTATATCTACAATGAAACTAGATTTAAAGTGTTAACAAGAAGTCATCCTGACGTTGCAAAGAAGTTACTAGGATATGCTCAAAAGGAAGTTAACAAAAGATGGAACCTTTACAAATACTGGGCAGATATGCCTCCTTTTAAGGAGGAGGATAAATGATTGATCTCTCCACAAGTTATATGGGGCTTAAGTTAAAAAATCCCATTGTAGCATCTTCATCTCCTTTTTGGGAGGACATAAATAATATCAAAAAAGCGGAAAAATCAGGCGCTTCAGCAGTTGTATTACACTCATTATTCCAAGAACAGACAGAGATTGAGCAAGAAGAACTTAATAGATTCTTAGTAGAGGGCTCAGAAAGTTATGCCGAAGCTATAACTTATTATCCTGAAATTAAAGAATTTAAATTTTTACCGGATCAGTATTTGGAGCTTTTGAAGGAAGCAAAGGAAAACTCTGGGATACCTATTATTGGCAGTATAAACGGAGTCTCTGAGGGTGGATGGCTAAAATATGCTCAAAAAATAGAAAATGCTGGTGCCGATGCATTAGAACTTAATATTTATTTCATTTCTACCGATACCTCAAAGACCTCCTTAGCTATAGAGGAAAATTACGTTAATCTTGTCAAAAGCGTAAAACAGAAAGTAAAAATACCTGTAGCTGTCAAATTAAGCCCATATTTTACATCTATACCAAATATTATTAAAAACTTGGATAAAGCCGGAGCTGACGCATTTGTTCTTTTCAATAGATTTTATCAGCCTGACATTGATATCGAAAACCTTGAAGTTATTCCAAATCTTATTTTAAGTTCTAATGATGAACTTCGATTAAGAGTTAGATGGGCCGCAATTCTTTGTGGGAAAATCAGGCCAGACATTGCTATAACAGGCGGAGTTCACACAGGACAAGATGTAATTAAATCAATGATGGCCGGGGCAAAAGTTGCAATGATGACTTCAGCATTAATAAAAAATGGTATCGAACATATTGAAAAGACCTTGAATGAGGTTACAGATTGGCTTTCTAAACACGAATATGAATCAATAAAATCTATTCAAGGGATAATGTCCCAAAAAAATGTTGCTTCACCTTTAGCTTACGAGAGAGCAAATTACATGAAAACTCTTGGATCTATTAGATAATTAATATACTGATTTTATTTTTAATTTCTTTTCTGCAATTGAGAATATTAAATCAAGTGATAAAGCAATAAATATAGCAGGTATTGCGCCACTTAAAGTCTTATTAATATTAAAACTTGCTAATCCTTCAAAGATTATCCGTCCAAGGCCACCACTTCCAATTATAGCAGTTAAGACAGCGATACCATTTGCGATTATGGCTGAAAATTTCAACCCTGCAAATATGGCTGGATATGCTAATGGGAGTCTTATGTACCTAACTATTTGAAATTCAGTTAATCCCATTCCTTTTCCTGACTCTATAAAGTTATGATCTGTTTTTGCAAGGCCAATATACATATTTTTTATAATTGGAAGAATCGAACCCAAAACTATTGCAATGATAGCTGGAATAAATCCAATTCCTGCCAACGGAACAATTATGGCAACTAAAGCAAAACTTGGTATTGATTGAGCCATGTTTACGATTGTCATTACGATATAAGAAACCCGTTTGTAATAAACTGAAAGAACCGCCAAAGGAAAAGCTATACAAATATCTATTATTAGCGATGTAAAAACTAAAGATAATTGTTCTAGAATAGCATCAAAAAGAAATAACGGGGCTACCAAGGATTATACCTCCTAGTTAACTTATTTTCTATAATCCAAGCAATGCCATCAAAAACAACACCTAGAGTTCCAACCCAGAATGAAGCTATTATTATTGCAGGGATATTATATTGATGAATTCCGGCCTGTAAAGGAACTCCAAGCCCTCCTGCGGCTATAAGACCTCCTAGTGTTATTATACCCATTATGTATACAACAGCTACACGAATACCTCCGCTTATTAGAGGCAAGGCCATAGGAAGTCGAATTTTAATTAAAATTTCATTTTTAGTAAGGCCAATTGCCTGTGCTATTTCTATATATTCTTTACTTATATGGGCCAATCCTGTATATGTATTCCTCATTATGGGCAATATTGAATAAAGAACACATGCAGCAATTGTAGGCCGTTCCCCTAACCCTAATATAGGTAATAGAAAAATAAACAATGCAAGTTCAGGTATTGTTTCTATGACATTAAGTATATTAAACCAGATATTTGCTATTCTTGGATTGCTATATACTAATAATGCAGCTATTACTCCTATGCAAATTGATAACACTAAAGCTATAGAAAACATGTAGAGATGTTGGATTGTTCTCAAAGTAAGTTGTTGTGAGATCCAAACTGAAATTATTGTATCTAAAATTCCCTCCAAGATATCACATCTAAACTAAATTTAATAAAACTGAATTGATAATCACTAAACCTTCAATTACCTCATGGCTCATCACAATTGCCACTTTATCGTTTGAAGATTTCAACAGTAATATTACCGATGAAAGACTTTCATCAGGCGTAACTATCTCTAATTTTTTTCCAATAGACATTATAGATTTTTCTTTATCTTTAATTCTTAATAGATCTGTTAATTCTATTTGTTTAATTTCTTCATCTGAGTTCTTTACTAAGGCGACTTCTATTTGGGCTGAAATCATCTTCTCTATAGCTTCTTGACATTTCATTTCTTGTTGGAATATATATTTTTTATCGAGAGGAATCATTACATCTTTAGCCTGAAGAAATTTAATGGCTTTGAATTTACTCTCACTTCCCACTATTTTAGAAACGATATCATTTATTGGTTCAAAAAGTAATTCAGAGGGCGTTCCTATTTGAAGTATTTTTCCGTTATGCATAACTCCTATTCTATCGCCTAATGTAAATCCCTCTTCGATATCATGGGTGACAAAGACAATTGTTTTATCCAGTTTTCTTTTTATAGAAACAAACTCATTCTGTAATTGCATTCTAAGCAAAGGATCAAGTGCACCAAAAGGCTCGTCCATTAATAGCAGAGGTGGATTCATAACAAGAGCCCTTGCAAGACCGACTCTTTGTTGTTGCCCCCCACTTAATTGTGCAGGATAACGATTTATGAATAACTCTGGAGGCAGAGCAACTAAATTTAATAATTCTTCAACTCTTTTTGTGATATCCAATTCATTCCATTTTTCAAGACGAGGAATTAGGCTAATATTTTCTTTAACGGTCATATGGGGGAAAAGACCTATCTGTTGGATAACATAACCGATTCTTCTTCTTAACTCAACAGGATTCATTTGTTGTATATCTTTTCCGTTTAGGTATACAGTTCCTTCGTCGGGGTCAATAAGTCTGTTAATCAGTCTTAAAGTGGTAGTTTTACCCGACCCACTAGAACCTAGAAGTACAAAAAGTTCTCCCTTGCATATCTCAAAAGATACATCATCAACAGCTTTTGTTTCTTTGTAGATTTTTGTAACATGATCAAATCTTAAAGATTCTAAACATTCATTTAATAGGAATTTATTCGTTTTACCCTCTCCAATTTAAAAAATAAAAATTATTTATTTTGAATAAGTCCTTGTGAGATAAGGAATGTTTTGGCGATATCTCTTGCTTCTTTTTTCTCAACGTCATATTGGTAATTCATATCTGCCATCGCTTTATCATCTATCTTTCCCTCAAGTTTTTTTAGAACAGAAACTACTTTCTGGTCACTTGCAAATGAAGTTTGTGTTATGATAATTGCATCGTAAGGCAAGAGTCCACCTTTATCATCCTCTAAGACAACAAGATCAAAAAGCTCTCCTCTTTTATCAGTGGTATAACCTGTTATTACATCAACTAATTTGTTTTTAATTGCTTCGTAGACTAATGTTGGCTCCATTGATT
>LNGD01000008.1 GCA_001587675.1 Candidatus Methanofastidiosum methylothiophilum | reverse complement strand
AACTAAACATTATATTTTCATTATTAGGATTTTTAACATCAGGTATTATCCTTACTAATTATCTAATTTATTACAGAAATACGCCTCTTTTATGGGAAAAATTGAATATATTTTTTGTTACATGGACTCCAACTTTATATTTAATGTGGTGCTCCATTGTTACTAAAAAGAAATTATTATTAAAAGAGATATATTTAGTATGTATAAGTATCTTCTTTTCTAGTATGTTATTAACTAATTTACTAATTAAAGATATTATCTTAAAAGATAAAATATTTGTTGAAATAACCGGGCCTTTTTTTGTTGTATTCCTTCTTTATTATACTATATGTTTCATATATGGATTATATAATTTAGGAATATCTTATAAGAAAACTACATCAGAAGTAGAAAAAAGAATATATTTACTTATATTTGTGGGCACTCTCATACCCATCTCTGCAAGTGTCTTTAGTAATATTTTTTTAAGATTAACAGATATTTATCCAGAAATTATTGGAAACATATATGGTTTTCCAACTACAAGTTCAATAATGATAACTTTTTTTTTATATTCAATAGTTAAATATGGATTTTTTAAGCCTGATCTAAGTATTAAAGAAAAATTAAATACTTTACAAATAAAAATATTGTATTTAGTAGATATTATAATCATTACTATTTCATGCTTTTTAGCTATTTTTTTTATTACTATGGGATTCCCTATTGATTATACCATAGTTGGAACGATTATCATTACAATTATAGTTATACTAATTATTGATACAAGTATAAACTATATTTTATCTAAATATATCAAACTTAAGATAGTTGAACCAATAGAAAAAATATCTAATCATGCAGAAGAGGTTGGAAAAGGTAATTTTTCTAATAAAGTGGGCTTTGACGGAGAAGACGAAATAGCCATTCTATCTAGACAAATGGATGAAATGACTGAAAAATTAAAAAAGACTTCTGAAATAAGAGATAATTTCAACAAAGCTCTACAAATGGAAGTCCAAATAAAAACTGCAAAACTTCAAGAAACTTATGATCAATTAAAGGAAGCGGATAAAGCTAAGAAAGATTTCATTGATGCAATAGCCCATGAACTCTATAATCCGCTTGCAATAATAAGTCTAAGTGACGAATTCATAAACTGGGACACAATTGGTCCAGACAATAAAAAAATGATTACTTCTATCCATAGAAACGTAAAAAGATTAAATGAATTGGTCAAAGAAATTGAAGAATTTAATCTAATAGGACGTCATGAGAATAAACTAAATATAGAACAAGTAGACTTAAAAGAACTCATTGCTCTTATATCTCAAGATTTTATTATTCTTGCTAATAATAAGAAAATAGACTTTTCAGTTAGTTCAAGTGGTAAAAATTTCATTATTGAAGGCGATATAAAACAACTTACAAAAGTTTTTGTTAATTTGATGGAAAATGCAGTTAATTTTTCTAATGAAGGTGGAGAGATAAAAGTCAAAATAGAAGAAAAAGAGGAAAATATAGAGGTAAAAATAAAAGACAAAGGAATTGGAATTAGAGAAAAAGATATTGATCGAGTTTTTGAAAAATTTTACCGAGCAAAAGTAGACAATGAATTAATGCAAGGTATAGGATTAGGTTTACCGATTTCTTTAGATATTGTTACAAAACATGGCGGATTCATTAATGTTAAATCTAAGTATGGAGAAGGCAGCACCTTTAAAGTCATATTGCCTAAAAAACATGTGATTCTATGATTTTTCATAAAAACATCTCTGAAATAAAAATTAATAAAATTGAGGCTGATGATGCAAAAGGAGTGCATCTAACTACTTTAATTGGAGAAAGTCAAGGAGCAAAAAATTTTTTTATGAGATTAATGAGAATTGAAAAGAATGGTTTTTCTCCATATCACAAACATTCATGGGAACATGAAAATTTTATCCTAAATGGTGAGGGAATACTAAAGACTGAAGAAGAGGATATTCCTGTGAAAAAAGGGGATATAATTTATATCCCCCCAAACGAATTGCATTGCTATATCAATAAAGGGGAAGGAGACCTAGAAATTATTTGTTTGATTCCGTCAATGCTTTAGGAAGTCTTGAACCATATTCATTGTTTCCTTATAACCTTCGGTTGGTATATCTGCACCAGCTCCAATTTCACCTTGAATTCTTAATACTCCGTTAATACCACAAAACATTCCTTCGGATACTTGACCATAAAATTCTTTCGGTGGCAAAATAGAAACGGCCACAACATCCCCCTCCTTTATAGTCATATCATTAGTTAAAACCGTGATTGCTCTTTTTATATCGACATTGCATATCAAAAGAGAATCTGATGCTTTTGAAACGGATAGAACCTTACCTACAAAAGTATCAACGCCATATTTATTATCTTGTTTTAGCCTTCTGTCAAGAAAGTATAGAGTATTCATAGAAAAAATAATTCTCCCAATTGCCATTTTTGTAGTAGTTTTATTTTCTTTTTTTGCATTGGATAGAAAATTTGAGCTCCATCCCTCACCGAGAGCAGACTGAAGTTTAGTTATTTTGTCCTTTATTGGAGCAGTAATCTCGCTTATACTGTCCTTCTCAGCATATGAAAATTTTATTGCCATAATGTCAGATTTCATAGAATCTGTGATTTGAAGTGCATCTTTCTTTTTCCATACTCCCTCAAATCTAGTGCTTTCCAAAGTCTTTTTTAGAAGCTCTAAAGCTTTTTCTGCAACAAGTATATTGATATTATTATGAGTATCCATAGAAACCCTCATGTATATTTTATTGGATCTATTTCTCCAGCGTCTTTAAATCCTTTGAGTCTCAATCTGCAGGAATCACAAACTCCGCAAGCATTATCATTTTCAGTGTAACAACTCCAAGTATTCTCAAAAGGAACTCTAAGTTCAATTCCCTTTTTGACTATATCGCTTTTGGACATATAGCCCAGAGGAGTCATTAGTTTGATATTTGTTTCATCTTTCGTTCCATTATCGATTAATTTCTGGAAAGCTTCAAAAAAAGAGGGCCTGCAGTCCGGATATCCTGAGAAATCTATAGAGTTTGCACCATAATAAATAGCTCCGGCACCAACTACTTCAGCCCATGCAGTAGCTAATGATAAAAGAATGGAATTCCTAAATGGAACATAGCTTGGAGGTATGCCTTCAGTTTCAGATGTCGGAAGCTCAATAGATGAATCAACAAGTCCGCTGCCACCTATTTCCTTTAAGAAATCAAGGCCGATAACTTTGAAATCAAGTGCATTATAATAATTGGCTAAGTTTTTGGCACAGCTCATTTCTTTTTTATTAGTTCTTTGACCATAGTTTACATGGAGAACATAAATATTGTATCCATCATTTTTTGCAATTGCTGCACATACTGCAGAGTCCATACCACCACTCAAAAGAACAACTGCTTTTTTCATGTTTCAACAGCCCCTTCTGCAAAGACATCATGTCTGTGAATGGATTCATGACTCAAACATTCAGCATGAATTTTTGATCTTTTAAATTTCTTTGATGAAATTGAAAGGATATTACGGCATACATCCTCAACAAAGAAAGGATTTTCATACATTTTATCCACTACGAAGGATTCATCCTCAGTTTTAAGTAAGGTATAAACTTTGGCAGAAAAAGAATTTTCAATAACATTAACCATTTCTTCAAGATCAATTTCATTGTCAAAATCTGTTTCTATTCTTAAAGTGCCAACAGCCCTTTGAATGTGAGTTCCTTTTTTATTAACTGCTAAAGCATGGGGGCATGCAGTATTTCCAATGACACTTGCCTCTAGTACCTTAATCCAAGATCCGTTATTATTATTTAGTTTTACCTTGATATCATGAACCTCAATTGTATCTTTCTTACTTACGGGAGTTAACTCATAAATTGGAATCTCTGATTGAAACTCTATTTCAGCACTCAGATAGCTATGTTTGATCTTCAATTTTTCTAGAATGTGTTTCCCTATTTGTTCCAAAGATTTATGGTTCATCTGAACTTCATCCTCAAGAATTTCAGTAATGCTTTCGATGAATCTACTCATGTGCACTCCTTTTTTGTCTTCCTCGAGATCCATGAAAATATTAATTCTAGGGATATGCCGGTACTCTTTGTGATTCCTATCTATCCTTATTAAAGTTTTTAGATTTTTTATCCCTACTCTTTCTAACTTTAAAGGATGTTTAGGCAATTCATCTTGAGTGTTTATCATTTGATGTCTCCAATTTTATGTATCTGCAACATTAATCTAACATTATCGTGATTAATTGGATTTGAAATATACAATTCACATAGCTCTTTATAAGATAATTCTCCCCAGCAAGGCTGGATAATAAGTGGTACATTAAAAGAGTTTTCCTCAACAAATCTTTTTACAAATTCATAATCTTTTTTATCTGAGATAACTGCTTTCATCTGCCCCTGTTTTTTTAATATTGCATTGACTATTTTGTTAAAAGTTAATATATCTTTTGTTTCGTTATTACTACTTGGGGATTTAATATCAGCGCTGATAAAATCTATTTTTAGTAAAATATCATCATAGATTGAGCCATTTGTTTCAATGCCAATATGATATCTTTCTTTTGACAATTCATTTACTAATTTATGTATATCTTGATTTAAAGGTTCGCCTCCAGTAATGAGGACAGATTTATTAAATTTAGACTGTTTTTTAATTTCTCTCATAATTTCTTCAGTGTTCATTTCTTTTGCATTATAATTTGCATACTTTGTATCGCACCAACTACAGTTGAGATTACATCCAGAAAGTCTCACAAAAACTGTAGGTTTTCCAATTTCTAATCCTTCGCCATTAAATGAAAAGAATATTTCTGAAACTAAGAGAGTTTTCATGAGAAGACCTCAACGTAAGAGCCTTCACCTTCATATAATCTTATAGAAAACAGATTAACTTTAGTTTTTTTAAATTCATTTTCAAGTTTTAAGAAAATATCTTTTGCCATGTTCTCTACTGTCGGTTGTTCATAAAGATCATTTAAGAAATGATGATCCATTTTACTAACTATTTTATCATTAACTATTTTTTTTAAATCAAAAAGATCAATAACCATCCCTGTTTCATCTGGAGCTCCTTCAACTGTCACTACCAATTTGTAGGTATGGCCATGTAAATTTGCACATGCTCCATCGTAATTGATTAATTTATGTGCTGCATCAAATTTAAAGGTTTTACTTAATCTAAATTTCATTATAACCACATTGAGAATACTCTATTGAATAAGTAACAGAGAAATTTATATTTATTTCTACTAAAGATTATTTAAGATAGTTAGGTGAGTTACTAAACATAATTAATTTTTCTAAACATTAAATACATCAATGTTTTTGCTAGATAGTAATTATTGAAAAACTTGAAATATAGACCCCTACTTTTTAGTATCTTTGATAGTTCATGAATGATAAACATATTTATATTCTTAATATATTCCTCTTCTAATATTCCTTGTTTTTTATGGTCTTTAATTATTGCTTCAGCAGCTAATTCTGCACTCTTGTGCGCATAATAGATGCCTTCTCCAGTAATTGGATTAACAAATCCAGCTGCATCTCCAATTAAAACTACATTTTTGTGTGCAGGATTGCGGATAAAGTTGCCAAATGGAATAGGATGGCCTTTAATATTTTTAATGCATTTTTCCACAGTATTTTTATCAACACCGTAAGATAATAAAAATTTTGAAATAACATCTTTTAAGTCATTGCCATCCAAGTTCTTCAATAATCCACCTGCCCCGATGACTGCTTTTTCTTTATTAGGAAATATCCAGATGTATCCGATTTTTATATACCCAAAAAAAAGATACATCGTATCTTTATCAATTGAGATTTTTTCTTTATCAACAAAAGTTTCTAATGCAAATCCAAGATTACTCAACCAATAGTTCTTGTCTATAAGATCTTTTCTTTCGAATTCTTTTCTAACGACGCTGTTGGCCCCATCTGCACCAATAATATACTTAGAGTGGATTGTATCTCCATTTGAAGTGACAATCTTATTTGTTTCCAAATCAATTTTCTTTACTTCTTCTCCATAAATAATTTTTACTCCAGAGTCAATAGCTTTGTCAAGCAGATGCTTATCATATATAATTCTCTCGACAAAGTGTGTCGGAATTTTAGTAAATCCATCCTCTAACTTCTTTTTCTTATTTAGAAAATAAAATTTGTTTGTAGAAAAATTAATTATATCATTTTTTATTAAGGATTCTTCATTATCCTGATAAATTCTTTCAAGAAATTTTAATGTTTTTACTGTTATGAGGCCTCCGCATAACTTATCCCTTGGAAAAAAACTTTTATCAATAATTACTACATTGAATCCAGATTTGTTAAGTAAATATGCGGCAGTTGAACCTGCTGGACCTGCACCAATAACTGCGACATCAAAATCATAATCCATTCAATCAACTTTAACGGTTATTACAATTATTTTATTTTATTAATATAAAAATATAATCTAAAAAGAGTAATTATATTTTTTCAAGTCTTTGAATGCATTTTTTATGTCTTCTGTAATATGGTTCTTTTTTATTTTTCAATCAAGAAATTTTTACCAGTGAGGATGTAAGAAGGAAACACTCTTTTGTCGCCATACTAAAAACTTTGATTTCTGATCTTTTAAGTTGAGCTTTTGGTCATGGTGAAATTATTTGACTTCTTTTGGATATGTTATTAAATGATTTGATTAATACGTCTCCCATTAACATGTATACTCTTATTTGGGAAAGCTTCAATTTTTCTTCTAGACTAAAAGGGCATTCTTTTATTGTATCTGTTGAAATAGAAGTTCCAGTCTTTCCACTTTTTACTGTCGTTGTGATGTATACACCTATCTCTAAAACATCATTAATAGAATTAAGCGGTTCCCTTATCACTAAAGTCTTTTTTGTTTCTGTATAAAAAGGGTGCCTAGCAAATAAAAATAATCTTTTGGATCTATTGTGAAATTTCAGAAATCATTGCTATTATTTTTTCTGGACAATATCTAAATTGGTAATTAGTATGCACTCTTTTCAATATCTTTACAGGAAAAAGTATATGCATGACAATTTATTAGATAGGTTCAGAAATTATAATTAGAAAAGAGATAATATAACATATACAGGTTCCTCTCACTTGTTAGATTAATTCTTCTTGGATATTTTCTCAATATACTCTAAACTTACTCTTTTAATTTCATCTTTGAGTACTGGAACAAATCTTATTGTGCCCGCACCTGCATGACCGCCACCTTGGACTTCCTCTAAGTAAACATCTTTTAATTGTTTAATTATTTCGTTAAGATCAAATCCAATTTCTTTAGCTTTATTTGTCGCACGGATAACAAGATAGTCTTCAGCAAAACCTAGCGTTATTATGGCTCTGTCATCCTCATTAATCCCATTGTCCCAGATGTATTTATTATGAATAAATCCAAGAGTTCTGCCAGGAGAAGGAAACTCTCCTCTAAAGATGAACTTATCAAGATCGATTATAATAAGATCAAAGTTATCTGCTAGATTCTTTATCTCAATATATTTCTTAATAAGCATCCATTGAGACGTTCTCTTATTCTCAATTTCATCAAAGACATAACTAATAATCAAGTTACCTCTGTCTTTGTCACCTATCATTATTATATCATCAATAAAGCTACCGAGACTAAATCTCTTTAGGTAGAATGCTTCATGATCCAAAGCTAGTTTAATTTTTTCAAGCTCTTCTCTTTTGTACGGAGAGCTCTCAAGATATCTATCCATCTCCTTTCCTTTTGATTTATCGCCTATTCCTGCGAGTGCTGGCAGGTGTATTGCATAATCATCTAGATTGGAGTCAATCATCCTTCCCAACTCATATGCCAACATTCCTGTACATAGATTTGAATCGCCAGAATATATATGTGGATTTATGTGGAATGAAACATACTTATCAATAAGGTATTCGCCACTATCATTTTTAGTTGGGGGGTGATGATCAATAACTCCAATTTCGAAATCATACACTTTTGCCCTAAGGATCCCCTGTAAATCGCTGTCTGTGCTGCCATTGTCCGCAATAATCAATAATGGTTTCTTCTTAGAGAAAGAAAAGAATAGATCAATATCCTTCAGAGCATCCTCAATATCATAATACGGCGCTACACAAGGCTTTCTAAAGATTTTACAATCCTTCTTTTTCTCCTTTTCAGCATAAGAAGAAATTGCCTTTTCTAAGGAAACTCCCGCAGTTATACCATCGCAATCGTTATGATGTCTTATTATTATCATTCTTTCTTGTAAGACCGCTTTCTTTATTGCAATCATTGCTTTCAAGAATTCATTCTCCATTCTCTTGTATATATCAGAATCACAGAGAAACTCCGGAGAATCCCTTTTTATCCTATCAAGGAAACTATTTTCAATCTCACTCTTTATTGACTTTAATTCATCATCGCTTAACCGCTCAAATTTACTTATTTGGAGTTCAACATTTTCTTTCCTAATTGAAAGTACTCCATAAAACCTAACGAAATCACCAACTTTAATGGAATAATAATCTTCAACAGGATTAAAGACAACTGTCCTTAGTTCATCTCCGTCAAATATCCTGAAAACTAGAGGCCCACTTGTCTTATAGATGTCAGTGATCTTCCCTTCCACTGAAACAGTTTGGCCCTCCATGTCAGGCGATATTTCACTTATTTTCACAGATTTATTATTAGAATTCATAATTGAAAAAACTGATTAAAGTTTATAAATGAAACTATATTAATCTATAATTAATAGAGTTATGTGAATTCATAGAGGGCAGGGCAAAAATTGAAGTCCCAAAATTTGAAAAGGTCACTGCAAAGACTCCTGTTTTTTACAATCCTAAAATGGCTTTTTCAAGAGTATCGTCTAGCAATCTAATAGTGCCTTTTCTATAAGACAGATTTAGATCAATCTCAGATGATATTGTCTGGCATTTATTTTTATAGGCTGTACAATTAGAACATACGTATTCTAATGCAACAACCTGCTTGTAATCTGCTTCTCTTAGCAAATATTTTGTCATCTCTGCAGCATCAAAATTTTCAATTCCTAATTGATCTCCAATTTCCTTCAGACGATTTTCACCAATAGTCTCAATCTTTTTTTTACTAAAAAGGCCCCAATGGCTAGCATATCCCGGAGTTAAAAAAAATGTACCAGGCTCTTTAGTTAGTATCTCTATATAATTTGCTTTACTTCCTAAAAGAGCGCATACGCAGTCGTCAACTATTTCTTCATTTTCATCCTTTAGAATGCCAAAAGGTAATTTAACATTATTATCTCTCAACATATCCTCTAGATTGTTCAATGAATTGCCGCATAATCCGTAATAAACCAAAAGGTAGTCTGAATGTTTCTGTAGTTCCATACAGGCGCTCAAGACTTCTTCTTTTAATTCTCGTGGGCTATAATGAAGAAATAGGGGCAAAATATATACTATGATTTCTAGTTCTTCTTCTCTTTTGAGATACCGTGGAGCAAATAATTCCCTAGCTATTTTTATTTTTTCATAAGGAAAATTACTTCTTATAATATCCTCAAAATACTTTGAAGATTCTGTATTTACAATAATTATCTTGCCTATTTCTGGATGCTCTTTTATAACAAATAGAAGTTCATCTTCAAATACTTCACAACAAACAATACCAATTCTTTTGCATCTTTTTCCATTATTATTTGATTCTAGAGGCATGGTATCAATAGCTTTTCATTTGTATTTTTAAAAGTTCGGATTTATTAATACTATTTCTCAATATATTTCACTTATTCTCACAGGCACCGTATTAAAATTCATAAATCAAAAAACTGATTAAAGTTTATAAATGAAACTATATTAAGTTATAATTAATGGAGTTATGCAAATTCACTGTGGTCAAAAATAGAAGTTCCAAAATTTTGAAAAAATCACCGTAAAGACTCCTGTATTTTATAATCCTAAAATGGCTTTTTCAAGAGTATCGTGCAATAATCTAATAGTGCCTTTTCTATAAGAAAGATCTAGATCAATCTCGGATGATATTGTCTCGCATTTATTTTTATATGCTGTACAATTAGAACAAACATATTCTAATGCAACAATCTGCTTGTAATCTGCTTCCCTTAGTAAATATTTTGTCATCTCTGCAGCATCAAAATTTTCAATTCCCAATTGATCTCCAATTTCTTTCAGACGATTTTCACCTATAGTCTCAATCTTTTTTTTACTAAAAAGGCCCCAATGGCTAGCATATCCCGGAGTTAAAAAAAATGTACCTGGCTCTTTAGTTAGTATCTCCATATAATTTGCTTTACTTCCTAAAAGAGCGCATACGCAGTCATCAACTATTTCTTTATTTTCATCCTTTAGAATGCCAAAAGGTAATTTAACATGATTATCTCTCAACATACCCTCTAGATTGTTCAATGAATTGCCGCATAATCCGTAATAAATCAAAAGGTAGTCTGAATGTTTCTGTAGTTCCATGCAGGCATTCAAGACTTCATCTTTTAATTCTCTTGGGCTATAATGAAGAAATAGCGGCAAAATATATACTATGATTTCTAGTTCTTCTTCTCTTTTGAGATACCGTGGAGCAAATAATTCCCTAGCTATTTTTATTTTTTCATAAGGGAAATTACTTCTTATAATATCCTCAAAATACTTTGAAGATTCTGTATTTACAATAATTATCTTGCCTATTTCTGGATGCTCTTTTATAACAAATAGAAGTTCATCTTCAAATACTTCACAACAAACAATACCAATTCGTTTGGAGCTTTTCCATTATTATTTGGCCCTAGAGACATTTATCAATTGCTTTTCATTTGTATTTTTAAAAGTTTTGATTAATTTAATATTGGATAATTAATACTATTTTTTGTTATTGGCATCTTTTGATAATTCATAATATTTTTCCAAGTTTCTCGAGATAATTCCTTTTTGGCGTAAAGCATAGAGTCATTAGTCCAACTGATTAAAGTTTATAAATGAAACTATATTAATCTATAATTAATGGAGTTATGCGAATTCACCGAAGGCAGAGCAAAGATAGAAGTCCCAAAGTTTGAAAAGGTCACTGCTAAGACTCCAGTTTTCTACAATCCTAAAATGGAATTTTCAAGGGACATCTCAGTCTCAGTCATGAAGACTCTAAAGATAAAAGATCAGGGAAAAGTGCTTGACGGCCTTTCAGGCTCTGGGATCAGAGGAATCAGGTACATGCTTGAGTCTGGCACAGAAGTCTTTTTTAACGACCATAACCCAGTGGCCGTAAGCCTTATTGAAAAAAATCTTAAACTAAATTCATTAGAAGCCACAGTAACTAAATCAGACTTTAATCATATTTATGGAAAGTTCGAAGTTGTTGATATTGACCCATTTGGGTCTCCAGTTAGATTTCTAGATGGCGCTTTTAGATTATTAAAAAATAATTCTTATCTATTCCTTACTGCAACTGACACTTCAGCCCTCACAGGTGCACACAAAGATTCATGTAGGAGAAAATATGATGCCATACCATTAAAATCTAGCTTTACCCACGAGCTAGCTGTCAGGATATTAATTGGAAAGGTCGTAAGGAATGCGGCTAAATACAATTTTGCCTTAAGGCCAATTCTTTCATACACAAAAGAACACTTCATTAGAGCTTATTTTGAAATTAAATACGGTAAAGAAAAAACAAACAATGCTTTGAACAATATAGGATTTGCGTTAAATTGTAAATGTGGGTACAGACGCCTAACTAATGAGTTTAATCCGGATTGCCCTTTTTGTAGACAAAAGGTATCATTTTCACATCCATTGTGGATATCAAAAATAAAAGATAGAGAATTTGTGAGTAGCTGCGTAAAGGAATATGAGGCCCTAGATTTTTTAGGCAAAAAACCATTGGAGTTACTTAAAACTGTTGAAAATGAAATCGATGCCCCACTATTCTATGATATCCATGAATTAACCCATATTTACAAGACTAAAATACCTAAAACAGAAGAAATGATTAAAAGACTAAAAGAAATAGGATTTAATGCATCGGCCACTCATTTTTCGTCAGTTTCAGTAAAGACCGATGCAGAGATAAATGATGTATTGAGGTGCCTAGATGGATAGAAAAGATTTAGGAAAAATTCTGATTATTATTTCAATAATCGGACTTATTTTTACAGTTTCAATATCTTCATTCACGTTGATTACATTAAACAACACATATGAAAAGGCATTACCTTTATTTGATAAAATTGATGTTATGAAAAATTACATTAATACTTTTGATGAGAATCTTGATGAATTTGATACATATCTGAAAGACATTGATACAGATTACTACTTGCAAAAACTGTCTGATATTAGATCATTTGCAAATACTCTGAATAGTTTCGGTTTGGGAAGCTTAGTCAGTGGATTTAACGAAGATATAGCAAAGGTCGAGATTATAATTACAAATATAGAAGAATTAAAATTAAATTTAGATTTTGCCAAAAGAGATTTCTCCAATATCAAGGCGTCTCTATCTGAGTATGATATCCTCAAAGAAAATATAATAAGTTTTATCGGATTACTTAGGACGTATATCATAGCCACTGCGACATACGGTATTTTAATTAGTGGCCTCCTATTGTATGCAGGATATTATATTTTAAATTTAAATAAATTATAAAAATCTTTCAAATCTGTCCTTTTTAGCTTTACAAACTGGACATATTTCTGGTGGAGAGTCTCTAGCGCATAGATAACCACATACTTTGCAACGCCATACTGGATATTTTAACGAACTAATTTTCCCCACTTGGATATTCTTTTGCATTTTTCGTTCTTCTTCCGGAGGTCTTCTGTCAGGTATTGATTCGACTTTCTTTTTGCCATCAATTATGTCTTGAGAGACGTAAAGTGCACAGTAACATACCCCATAATCAGTTAAATCAGGATCTCTGTAGTCACAAGGACATATAATATCAAGGTCGTCTTCCTTTACGCCACTAGAAATTCGGCAAGGGCATGCTTGATAACTATATCTCTCTTCATTTACTATAAGGCCTTTGATAAGCTTCTTAGTAAAGTCAACATCAGGGTTAAGTTTGTATCCTCCAGCTTCGGCGTCTTTTTTCAATTTTTCATAGAATTTGTTAATCTTTTCTTCTGGCAAGTTTTCATACATTAGGCAAAAGCCTCCTTGATTTCATTTTCCTTATATCCAACTATTGCCTTTTCCCCGTTGATGACAAGAGTCGGAAAGGAACAGTTTTTATTATATTTTTTTACTTCGTCTATTGCATATTGCCTTGGCTCTCCCTGCAAAAGATCAACATAAATATAATTAAAATCAACTCCAAGCTCCATTAATAATTCTTTTGTCTTTCCGCACCATCCACAAGTGCTTAGTGCATAAAGTTTTACATCACCTTTCTTTTCGCCTTTAACATGTTCAAAGTTAAGTTCCATACAAAAACCTCTATATATAAAATAATCATTTTAATATTTAAATTATACCATTATTTTTTATTATTGGAGATTAATTCTCATAAGGGCCCAGAAAATCCTTTAGGCTTTTAATAGATCTTAGTTTATCTTCATTTCCAATTTTAGCAGTATTTATAGCATTTTTAAGGACCTCTGCCGCATCTTCCATGCCTTTCTGATTAACTGGTCTGGGTACACCATCCTTGCCACCGAAAGCAAAAGAATATTTTACTGGGTCCTTCCAAGAAATTGAAGTCCCATAAATTAATTCAGAAACTAGTGCAAGTCCTTTGATAGTAGAACGCCCCATTCCTTTGAAGGCAAGTATATCCTCAAAATTAATCAAATCTGACTCATAAATCTCTCTCAATATATCCCAGTTGACTCTCTTAGGTAGAATAGAAGTTTCTAAGTCCCTTAAATTTATTTGATTCTCCTCTTCACCCATAAATGAAGTCAAAGAAGTTTGATTTTTGTCCATCAATGAGCTTAGCAATCTTCTTACTCTTTCAGGCCCCTCTTTTAGAATATCCGGTATTGTTTCTCTTGTTTCAAGACTTTCTTTAGAAGTTAAATCCAAGACCTTAGTTTTTATCAAATCAGAAATAATGCCTGTATGGGGCTCTTCGAGGTAATCATGAGCCTTGTATGACCAATGATATCTTCTCGCATAGCCACCAGATATATTAAGCCCCTGCTGAACGACACTCCAATTACCTTTGTCAGATATAATCGCAACGTGATGGTATAAATCAAATCCGTCCTGAATTGCAGCACTGTCAACTTTTGCAGTTATCTTACTTGCATATTGTAAATTATCAATCTTTTTATCACTTAGCCCCAACTGAAAACCTATCTCTTCAATATCAGAAAAAGTATTTTTTGAATGCTTTCCTTTTCCACCGGCAAATCCAATACCATACTCTTCTGGATTAATTGAACTTTTCAAAACCCCAGTAAGAACTGTAGTTGTTCCAGATGAATGCCAATCAAAAGCCAAGACACAGGATAATGCTTGAAAAAAGAAAGGGTCAGCTAATCTCTCTAAAACACCGTCAGTTCCATATTCGTATATCAAGATCTCCATAATTGGTTTTGATAATTTTTTCATTCGCTTTAGAAGCCAATAAGGTGCTATGCCTCCGTGGAGAGGAAGATCGATGAAGCCAGATCGTTGCATGTAGACAAATAAATTAAAAGCATAAAAAGGTTTTAGAGGGCAATTGTATTTACGCCAAAGCCGACAATCTAGAAACTAAGAAACTTGTTTAAAATTATAAAAAATAAATAAATATTCAATACATTTATAATAGATAATAGCAATTCTTTTAATAAAAAAGAGAATAATGTATTTATAAGATTTGATAAAACAGAGATTCTTATTTTGACATTCACTACACCGAGTGATATTTAAGTATGCAATAATGAGGGTAAATATGAAAATAGTAATTGTAGGTACCGGTTTTGGAGGTCTCTCCGCTGCAGCTTTGTTAGCAAAAAATGGTTTTGATGTAACAGTATTAGAAAAAAATGACCACCCAGGAGGAAGAGCTAGTGTTTATAGTGAAAAGAACTTTTATTTTGATATGGGCCCTTCTTGGTATTTAATGCCGGATGTATTTGAAAAATTCTATGCCCAGTTTGGTAAAAACCAGAAGATTTCTTTGAATTAAAAAAACTAGATCCGTCTTATAGAATCTATTTCGGAGGAGAAAAAGTTATCGATATCTCTGCAGATTTAGAAAAGAACTTTGCCCTATTTGATACATTTGAAAAGGATGGCGGTAAAAAATTACAGAAGTACTTAGAATCTGCGGGGAAGATGTATGAAGTATCAATAAAGGAACTAATGTACAGAGATTATCGCACCATCTTTGATTTCATGGATCGAAAATTAATGGCCCAAGGTCTTAAACTTAATCTTCTTGAGAATCTTGATAAATTTGTTAGTAAACATTTTGAAAGCGATGAAGCAAAAAAGATAGTTGAATATTCTATAGGTTTTCTAGGAAGCTCCCCTCATAATACACCTTCTTTCTATCACATTATGTCTCATATTGACCTTACTCTTGGAGTTTGGTATCCAGAGGGTGGTATGAGAAAGTAGCGGATTCTATTTACAGACTTGCAATGTCATACGGAGTAAAGTTTCATTTTGAGGAACCGGTAGTTAAGATAGAAGTTGAGAATAAAAAGGCCACAAAAGTTATTACAAACAAGAACTCTTACAATGCTGATTTGGTAATTGTCAATGCAGATTACGCTCACGCAGAACTTGATTTACTCGATAGAGAATATAACACTTATTCCGAGCAGTACTGGAATAAAAGAGTTATGGCACCTTCTGCTTTAGTTGCTTATGTCGGTGTTGATAAAAAGTTCGATGAACTCGCCCACCACACCCTTTTCTTAGACAAAGATTGGTCAAAAGGTTTTGATACGTTATTTGATCCTAAGAAAGCTGCTTGGCCAGAAAATCCATCTTACTATGTAAATGTGCCATCAAAAACAGATACAACTGCAGCTCCAAAAGGAAATGATACTTTATTCATCCTAGTTCCACTAGCACCTGGACTAAAAGATACTCCAGAAATGAGAGAGCAATTCTACAACAAAATAATGGATAATCTTGAAAAAACAATAGGCCAAAATATCAGACCCCATATTGTTGTTAAGAAAATATTTGCTTTGACAGATTTCAAAGAAAGATATAATGCCTATAAAGGTACTGCTTTAGGACTTTCTCACACAATGATGCAAACAGCATTGTTTAGACCCTCTCACAAGAGCAAGAAAGTAAAAAATCTATATTACTCAGGCCATTATACCCACCCAGGAATAGGTGTGCCAATGACATTGATTTCTTCACAAATAGTGGCAGAGGAGATACTTAAAGAATATAAATAATGTGAAAATTATGGTAGATAAAACAATTTATTCAATTTTTAAAGGTGGAAGTAAAACTTACTTTTATAGTACGATATTCTTCCCGGAAAGAGCGAAAGAAGACGTATTTAAATTGTATAGTTTTGTTAGAAAAGCTGACGATTTAGTAGATTCAATACCACAGCAAACTCAAGAGTTTTATGAATTCAAAGATAAATATCATGAAGCACTGAAAGGAGATATAACTGGTGATATAGTCATTGACTCATTTGTCGAAGTTTTATTAAGGAAGAACTTTGAACCAAAATGGGTTAACGCTTTCTTAAATTCAATGGAAATGGATATTACTAAATCTACTTATAAGAACCTTGATGAGTTAATGGTCTATCTTTATGGCTCATCAGAAGTCATAGGGTTATTTATGGCGAGAATTTTAGATTTACATGAATACTCCTTCACCGCAGCAAGGCATCTTGGCAGGGCTATGCAGTTTATTAATTTCATAAGAGATATCTCTGAAGATTTAAAGTTAGGCAGGGTTTACTTCTCACAAGAAGACCTTCAAGATTTCAAACTACCAAGTTTAGATTTTAAGGATACAAAGGCAAGGCCTAATGAATTTAGGGCTTTTATACAAAAACAGTTGGATACCTACTTTGAGTGGCAAAAGAAGGCTGAAGAAGGATTTGCATATATCCCAAAAAGATATCTCATACCAATTAAAACTGCATCCGATATGTACAACTGGACTGGTAGAAAAATATGCAAAGATCCATTTATAGTTTATAAGAAAAAAGTAAAACCAACTATTTCAAGAATAGTATCAACAATAGCGTATAACGCAATTCTCTTAAGGGAAAGTGACCAAATCAAAGACCTTAGACTTACACTTAATTATCTCTCTGAATAGAGGGGGATAATTTGATAAATAGATTGAAATTAGTTTTTAAAATTTCAAGATTCAGATTTTGGATTTATACTGGTGGAACTTATGTTGTAGGCTATGCCTTAGGATTCAATAATATTTTTGATTTTTTTAGAATCAGTTATTATATATATCTGATCTATTTTTTTCTTTTAGCAAATATTTTCATATACGGTGTTAATGATTACTGGGACAAAGAAACTGACAAAAATAATCCGAAAAAGGAAAAAAAGGAATACAGAGTAGAGGATAAAGAAAGAAAATGGCTACTCAGGACCTTATATTCTATAGGATTAATAAGCATAGTATTAATGATTTTCCAAGACAATGTTGAGAGAATACTCTTCTTTATATTCCTATTTTTATCCTATTTTTATAGCGCAAAACCTCTAAGATTTAAACAGATTCCATTTATAGATTTCTCCTCAAATTACTTGTATGTAATGCCGGGAATTTTTAGTTATTATATGATCAGTAAACAATTGCCTCCATTTATTTTTATGTTGGGTGCATTTTTCCATATATCTGCAATGCATATTTTCTCTGCTATACCTGACATCAAATATGACAAAGAAGCAGGTATAATAACTACACCTGTTTTCATAAAAGAAAGACCTTCTCTTTTATTATGTCTTATATTTTGGAGTGCCTTATCTGCCATAGTGATAGTTTCAGCACGTTATAATCCATTATGTTATTTAGTTCTTTTATATCCGCTCTTCCCAATTTTATTACTAATTAAAAAGGAACTAAAAATAGAAAAACTATACTGGTATTTACCTTATGTCAACACAGGACTTGGAGGCTTGCTATTCACTTCATTGGTTTTCTACAAAACTTTTTTTGTTTAGATAAATTTATAATATATTGGTCAATATTTAAGTATCATATATTTCATGAGAGGATTTTATGGATGAAAATAATCACAATAAACAATTTATTTTAATAGTTGCATCTTTAGCTTCTTTTATTACTGCTTTTATGGGTTCGTCAATCAATATCGCCTTGCCTGCTCTTGGAGAGGAATTCCAAATTGATGCTGTTTTATTAAGTTGGATTTCAACTTCTTATCTGTTAGCAGCTGCCATATCTTTAGTTCCTACGGGTAGATTGGCAGACCTTTATGGTAGAAAGAAAATATTTGCTTATGGGATTGTAATATTCACTGTAGCAACTTTAATCTCAGGAATGTCAAATTCTATTCCAATTCTCTTATTTTCGAGAGTTTTAACAGGAATAGGAGTTGGAATGGTTTTCGGAACAAGTGTTGCAATAGTTACTTCTGCGTTTCCTATAAGTGAAAGAGGTAAGGCAATAGGATTTACAGTGTCTGCTGTGTATTTGGGACTCTCTATGGGGCCATTTATAGGTGGGATCCTGACTCAAAATTGGGGATGGAGAAGTATTTTTTTTACAAGCGTTTTGATGGGATTAGTAACTACATTCGTTACTATGTTTATTAAAGGGGAGTGGGCAGAAGCAAGAAATGAAAAAATGGATTACGTGGGGACTGTTATTTATGCATTGAGTTTGTCCTTTGCGATATACGGATTTTCAGTTCTTCCATCATTAAATGGTATACTCTTTGTCTTAGCGGGGGTAGTATTTATTATAATATTTGGATACTGGGAGCTCAGATTTGATACACCTCTTCTTAACATAAGAATTTTCAGAAATAACAAAGGATTCACATTTTCTAATATAGCTGCGTTAATTCATTATAGTGCTACTTTTGGAATAACATTCTTACTCAGCCTTTATTTGCAGTATATCAAAGGACTTGGCCCACAAAAAGCAGGTATAATTCTGTTATCACAACCACTTGTTATGGCAATTTTTTCACCTTTTGCTGGTAGACTATCAGACAGAATCGAACCAAGAGTTATTGCTACTTCAGGGATGAGTATTACCTGTTTAGGACTGCTATTATTCTCATTTATTGGACAAGATACAAGTTTGATCCTTATAGTAATTAACTGCATGATGGTAGGATTTGGGTATGCACTTTTCTCCTCCCCGAATATGAATTCTATTATGAGTTCTGTTGAGAAGAAGTTTTACGGTATAGCCTCTGCTATGGTAGGAACAATGAGGCTAATAGGACAGATGACAAGCATGGCTATTGCAATGGTAGTATTCGCAGTTATAATAGGGCGTGTGGAGATAACTCCAGAACATTATGGAAATTTCATATCAGCAGTCAAATTGTCATTTACAATATTTACGACTTTGGCTTTAGTAGGAATATTTGCATCTCATTATAGGGGTAATATAAGAAACAAGGCCAAGCCAGATTAAGCAAGAACTTTAATTTCTCTTGAAATAATATCAATTGGATTTTCAAGTTTAGAAATTATCTTTTTATTATTTTCATGATAAATATCCAAATTGTTATCTTCTTCAATAAATCTAGTAATCTTCTCAGGGTCCAATAGATGAATCTTTAATCCTAATTCAATCATCTTTCTTGTAACGGCCAATAGTTTTTCTGGATAAGTAGTCAAAGCTGGTGTATTTAGGGCTACAGCTTCTCTATTCATGCTCCCCCCTGCACTAATTACAAGATCAGAATAGCTCATTAAACTCAATGCATCGACAGGTTCTTCAGGAATTATAACATTTTCATAATTAAAAACAGATTTCTGCTCTTCAAATCTTGGGAAAACTACAAACTGGTAATCTTTTAGATTTTTTGTTTTTTCTAGAATAGCTCGAATTATAGTTTTGTCTTTGTTTCCGTTATAGTAGTTTGCTTTCACAGGTTCTGGCCTCATTACTATGGTAATTTTATCCTCAGAAAGGCCAAGTTGAGATATGAAAGAATCATCATATTTAAAATCTTTAACATTTGCAATTTCACAAAATCCATTAAAACGTATAACTTGCGTAGGATCGACACCATACTTTGTTATTTCTTCTAATGGGATAGCATCTGGAGCGATTACTTTAGTGGATAAGGGCAACATTAGCTTGTTTTGAGCAACAGCAGTTTCGTTATCTAAAACACAAATTGAAGGTATTCCAAGACCATAAGATACTCTTGCACCCTCAACAGAGTGCTTGTAAAGTGCTAAATCGATTTCTTCGTTAGATATAATCTCAGATAATTCAAGGATTCTCTTAGAGCTTTCAACTAACTTAGATTTTTTACAGAATCCACCATGCTTCCCAACAACTGTGTGAGGTATATTATGTAAATCCAATAGTGGGGATAGTCCATCAAAATCTCTAGAAGTAACAAAAATTTCATGGCCACTAGATTCGAGGGTCTTGATAATACCTTTAAAGAAGTTTACATGCGGAGTATTCGAGATGTCAATCCATACCTTCATCTTTATCATATGTCAATACTATGATATATATTTTAAAGTTTCGGCTTTAATTGTTTCACAGCTAGAAAAAATAAGTTATAATTAGGCTTTAAATATCGAAAAAATCTATAATTAAACTTATAACAATTCCTAAATCTTGGAAATCAGTTTTTATTAAAAATTAATATTAAATAAATCGATTTAGCCCCCATGGGCAGTTGCAAGGATTTTTAGAGTTTCTCCTTCTTTAATCTTTTCATCAATTGAACTAATCATCCTATCGTCAGCCATCACAAGCATATACTCATTGATTTTCCCATTAGATATGGCTGACTTTGAGAATTCATTATTATAATTAGAGGATAAGTAATCAACAATTTCCTTAAACGTCATTTCTTTACAAGGAATTTCTATTTCATTTTTACCTATTAAGTCCCTATACTCTGCGTATATTCTAACTTTTATCATTTTATCCTATTTAGACGTTATACTTTTCTCTTTTAAAATTATTGTATGTAAACGAGTATTGAATTAGAAATAGATTAAATAAATACAATATTATTTCAAAAGGCATATAAATATTAAATATATAATATTAGATGGTGATTAAAATGGTATTTTGTGCAAGTTGTGGTTCACAAAATCCTGATGGCAGCCAATTCTGTACCGGTTGTGGTGCAAAACTAGGCGCAGCTGGGACTACAAATCCTGGGTTTTCAGGAAGTGGGCAAGGATATGAATTTGAAATAAAGGATAGACCTGTATTCAGTATTCTAAATATCAATTTAAAGAGTGGACAATCTATTGTTGCTGAAGCCGGTGCAATGGTCACGATGTCATCTAATGTTTCTATAAAAACTGAAATGAAAGGGGGTCTTGGAGGTGCTCTTAAGAGAGGTGTTCTTGGTGGGGAATCTTTATTTATGAACACTTTTACAAGTAACGGTCCTGGTAGAATTAGCTTTGCCCCAGGATACCCCGGTGACATAACACACATAAAAATGAAAGGGGAAACATGGTTCTTACAGGGCGGAGCATACATGTGCTCTTCTCCAGAAGTTAGTATCGATACCAAATTCCAAGGACTAAAAGGTTTGGTTTCTGGAGAAGGATTATTCTTCCTAAAAGCGGAGGGAGTTGGAGATCTATTTATATCAAATTATGGGTCTATAATTGAAAAAGATCTAAAGGGAGAATCCTTCAAAGTTGATACTGGACATATTGTAGCATTCTCAAGTGGAGTTACATATAATGTTGAAAGGATTGGAGGCTGGAAATCCACAATTCTAAGTGGTGAAGGTCTAGTCGCAAATGTTAGCGGTACTGGAAAAGTATACTTGCAAACAAGATGTGCTCAAGCTCTTGCTAGCTGGCTTGTACCTTTTATGCCTTCAAGTAGCGGTACCAGTGTTGGAGGATTTAAAATAGGATAGATTAAAATAAAATTTATATTATTCTTCTTTTTCCTCCAAATAAATTTTTACAGTTTTTTTCAATGCAAGACCTGCTTCAGCTTCACACGCTTTCAAAATCCCGCATGGGACAGGACATACGGTGTGCAAAATATCTGCTTTTTGATATACTGGATTTATAGGAATTTTTTTGAATACAATGTCTTTGTCCAAAGTATCTATATCTTCTGCATATTTTTCAATTAATTTGCAGTCAGTCTTTACTTCAACTTTAAATCCCAGTCCTTTTCTTTTTACTTTTACTATATTGGTAAATCCACAAGCCCCGGCATCTATTGTTGCTTCAATCATAGAATCACTTCAATATACTTTCAATATTATGGTCATCTACTATAACATATTTGTATCCTTGTTCAGTTAAAAAAATTTGTCTGTTAGAAGAGTATTCTTGATCTCTTGTGTCCTTTGTTACTATTGAATAAAACTTAGCAGAAGATCCGTCTTTTTTTGGCCTTAATATTCTGCCTAATCTCTGAGCTTCTTCCTGTCTCGAACCAAATGTTCCTGAAACTTGAATGGCCACATTAGCATCTGGAAGATCAATTGCGAAATTAGCGACTTTTGAGACGACAAGAATAGTTATTTTACCTTTTCTAAAATCAGAATAAATTCTTTCTCTTTCTTTGTTAGGAATCTTGCCTGTAATCAAGGGTGCATTAAGAGTTTCAGCAATTTTTTCTAATTGTTCAATATACATCCCAATGATAAGTATCCTATCATTTTTGTGATGATCAATAATCTTCTTAACGATTTCATATTTGAACGGATTTTCAGCAGCTATCCGGTACTTATTTCTATCATCGGATGTGGCATATGTTATCCTTGATTTCTCAGGCATGTGCACTCTAATCTCATAACATATTGCCTCCGCAATCCAACCTTGTTGCTCTAAATTCTTCCAAGGCATATCAAATTTTTTTGGGCCAATAAGACTGAAGACATCTTTTTCTCTTCCATCTTCTCTTACCAATGTTGCCGTTAGTCCTAGTCTCCTCTT
>LNGD01000007.1 GCA_001587675.1 Candidatus Methanofastidiosum methylothiophilum | reverse complement strand
CTAATCCAGCGCCAACTGGAATATCTGATCTTATAGAAACTTCAAATCCCTTTCTTGACCCATATTCGGTAAATATTCTTTCGATAGCTGATTTGACATAAGATACAACATAGCCAGCTTTGCCGTAATCAGTTCCTAAAAAGATTTCTTCTTCAGAAAAAGAAAGGCTTAAACCAGGTATTTTAAGATCATTTGCATGAATCTTAATTATTTTTTCACCTAGGAGTTTTCCATCAGTGTACGTACGTAAATCAATAGCCGAAGCTATTGCACCCTTACCATAGACAACTGAATGTTCCCCAAAAAGGATTATTTTACCAGGAGCTGAAACTAGCATCGTACCCCCACCGAACCGTAGCCTACAACAGTACTGTAATCATGAGAGGCATCATAAGAATTAGAATAATCAAGAATTTTAGCTTTCTTTGCACCTAGCTCTTTCATAGAAGAAAGCATCGCTGAAAGTGGACCATAGCCACAGGTTGTGTATTCATTTTTATTTATGAAATCATAAATCCCAGAAATATTAAAATCTTCGGCCATTTTTAATATCTCCATATCATTTTTCTTTATCCAAGATAGTATCTCTTCCTTCCCGCCTTTAATAGGGGTATATCCAAAACGACTGCCATAGTGCACGAGGTCACTTGATGCGATGATGCCTATTGATTCTTTGGCTGACTTTGCTATCGCTTTACCAATGTCAAGTGCAGTATCCTTGTCTTGCATCCCCATGCATATAGGAACAAATGTAAAATCTTTTTTTATGTATTGTAAAAATGGCAACTGTACTTCAATTGAGTGCTCGTATTTATGTGCAGATGAATCGATACCAATAATTTCTGAGTTTTCAACTATTCTAGAGGCAAGCTCTTCGTTGATTTTTACGTCTCCAAGAGGAGTACCCCACACACCTTCATTCATCAGTGCAACTGGAAGTCCCATTCCTGTATGATTTGGCCCAAGTATAATATACGTTTCTGGGGGAGATTCAGATAAGAAACAATAAGAATAGGCCTGAGTCTTACCCGAATAAATGTATCCCGCATGAGGGCACAACACACCTGTAAATTTACCTTCCTCATCTTTAAAATCAATATTCTTCTTTGCTTCATCCATAAATTTTTCAATAATTTTTAAAAGAGATGATTTATCTGCAGGATAAAAACTTCCTGCAACGTAAGGAGGGCGATACATATTCTTATTTTTAACGTTGAAATTTATATGCCTTTCTTATTGATATATTTTTAGATTATTTGTTACAATTTCTATATTAATTCTAATAAATTATAAAAAAATACTATTATTTTTAATCTTGAGTAATACAAATCTTTTATTTTAAGAGAAACATTTATAAGTATCCGACAAAGATTACACTATAATCTAAGGCATCGGGACCCGTAGCCCAGTGGATAAGGCGACGGCCTTCTAAGCCGTAGATCGAGGGTTCGAATCCCTCCGGGTCCGCTTATTCTTCAGCGGGGTAGGGCAGCTAGGAGTGCCCGGCGGGCTCATAACCCGCAGGCCAGTGGTTCAAATCCACTCCCCGCTACTAATTAAATACTAGAATCTATTTATTCATTAATCCATAGATTATCGCAATATAGCCTACTATCAATATTATGAGTTCAACTTCGCTCCTTCCATAGAAATAAATTCTCAGTACATCCATCAAGTAGGGAACAGAAAAAAGAGCAAATCCTATGGCTATAAATTTGTAAAGATCTTTCTTCCCACTCAAATATCTTAAATACGCCATTATTGAAATAATTCCGATAAATATCAAATTGATTAAAACTGTCGATGCCATATTTTAAAATTTTATCTTCATATTATAAATATTTCTTGAAGTTTTCTTAGTTATTCGGAATGGGATATTTGTCTTATTTTTTATATATTGCATTTTCTCTATAAATTGATAAGATTTTCGATTTTTGACCAAATAACTAGCCACTTATCCAATAAAATCTTATTTCGGCTATTAACTTACCAAAACGTTTTTAAATATCTAAGTATAATAATAATACGTCGACACTATAATCGACAAAAAATTTGGAGGTAAAAAGATGGCAAAGTCTATTGTTAAAGAAATGGACGGTAGGTTTGAACTTACTGAAACAATGCCTGATTCTCAGCTTTACAATAAAGACTTGGCGCCTGTACCCTTTGCAAAAAGGACATGGGGATACTACGAGTACATTGCTATATGGGTAGGAATGTCCGTATGCGTTCCAACATGGATGTTAGGTGCAAGTATGATTGACGCTGGATTCAACTGGGCAGTAGCAGTTGGTACTATCGCTTTAGGTAACATTATTGTATTGATCCCAATGATTCTAAACTCCTTTGCAGGAGCAAAGTACGGTATACCGTTCCCTGTATTCTTAAGAAGCGGATTTGGTATATACGGAGCTAATATCCCCGCTTTGTTAAGAGCTATTGTTGCTATTGGATGGTTTGGAATCCAGACTATGATTATGGCTTTTGCAATTGACGGTATTCTAGTTGAAATAAGCCCAACAGGATACGGTGGCATGGCAGGAAACATAGGCTTCTTTAATCTACCGGCACATACTGTTGTATCCTTCTTTATATCTTGGATAATGACAGTAGCAATTTGTTATTACTCGTCACCTGGTAAATCTGCACCTGGTGTTAAATGGTTAAACGACCTTTCCGCACCTATATTGCTCCTTATTGGAGTAGGATTACTCTGGTGGGGATACCAAAGAGCAGGCGGTTGGGGACCAATTTTAAGTCAACCGACAACAGCTTCATGGTCAATCTGGCCAGCATTTTTGACTGCAATGGTTGCTTACTGGGCAACTTTGGCAATTAATATCTCAGATCTTACAAGGTTCGCTAAGAATCAAAAAGTTCAGTACATTGGTCAAGCTCTTGGAATGCCAACAACAATGACACTTTACTCTTTTATTGGAGTAGCTGTGACATCAGCAACAGTTGTTATATTTGGTAGTGCGATATGGGATCCAGTAGCGTTGATGATTAAAACAGGAAGTCTATTCTTCATCTACATAGGATTAATTTTCGTAATCCTTGCAACACTAACAACAAACATTGCTGCCAACATGATTGCACCTATTAACGATGTAATGCATGTATACCCAAAGAAATTAAATTGGGAAATCACAACAATCGTTATAAGCGTTATAGGTATTCTAATGCAACCATGGAGATTCTTGGCAGACCCAAATGCATACATTTGGACATGGCTTTTAGGATATGGGGCATTCCTTGGACCCGTTGCAGGAGTTGTTGTAGCTGACTTCTGGCTAGTTAGAAAGCAAACAATTAAGCTTGATGACATATACAAGAAAGACGGATACTATGATTTCAAAGCTAAAGCAAATCCAATAATGACTGTATTGCTCTTAATATCTGCCGCATTGATTTTATTCTACTCTAGCAAAGGCTTAGTACTTGGAACTGGATGGCCCTCATGGCTTACAACCGGTGTTTTGATAATTGGTATTCTAGGTGCAATATATCTTGGATACTCTAAGATACACGGTGTCAACATGGTAGGCGCTGTTTCAATGTTCTTAGGTATAGTTGTTTCAATGGGATTACCATTAATTGCTTCAGCATTTGGAATGTGGACATGGTTCATAGGATTATTTGTATCCTTAATACTATACTACGTCCTATATGAAGCCTGGTATAGTAAGACATTTAGCCCTGTCCCAAAATAAATAATTAATAAATTTTATATTTTTCTTTTATATTTTTAGGAAACCTTTTTAATTTAGTTGAATTAGATTTTTAGGTGAGTTAATGATTGAATATTTATTAGTATTATTCGTTTTCTTGATATTTAGTCTATGGCATTCAACTACATCAAAAGATTCATTTAAAAATAAATTTATAGCCAAATTTAAGTTAAGCCTTGCTTCTTATACCTTAATTAGAATACCAGTTTCTTTATTATTTCTTGGATTAACGCTCTACTTTGTATTTTTATATAGAAAATCAACACCAGAATTATTCCCGCCAGTAAAAGGATTTATTGGGATTATCCCTCCACTTATTGCAATGTGGTTATCCTCTTATGTCACACTTCAAATTTCTAAAGCAGATAGACTTCCACAATATTTTGGTATTTTAGAATCCCCTAAGGTGTTTTTTTATGAAGGAGCATATTCCATTTGTAGACATCCACTCTATTTTTCATGGCTTTTGGCTGTATGGGGATTCATTATCTCAAGTCCTTATCTTTTATATCTTGAATTTGCCCTATTAATCAATATTTTTGTTATCTATATGTCTAAACAAGAAGAAAAAGGAATGATTGCCCTATTTGGTAAAAGATATGAAGACTATAAAAAAAGAGTTCCTTTCTTACTGCCTTATGGATTTTTAACTGGAAATGACAAAACAAAGTGATAAGGAGAATAGTGATTTAATGATTGAAGTAATAGTCTGGATGCTTTTGACTTTAGGGATTGGTTCGTTATCTGCAATAATTGCGAAGAGGTACGGCGTTGAATATATCATTGGCATGTTTGCTAGTTTTACGGTCATTGCAAATATTATTGCTTCAAAAATAGTAGTTTTTGGACCTTTTAATGTACCTGCAGCTGTTTTAGTTTATTCTACAACTTTCTTACTTACTGATTTTCTGTCAGAATTATATTCCGAGAAAGAAGCCTTCAAAGCCGTTGCAATTGGTTTTATTTCAAATATTATTTTAGTTATCTCTATATGGGTGGCTGTTGAATGGCAGAGTGCACCTTTCTGGACAGGGCAATCTGCTTTTGAATCCATTTTTGGGCTTGTTCCTCGAATAGTGCTAGCTTCAATGATCTCATATGTCATTTCGCAGAATTTAGATGTAAAAATATTCATGATTTTAAAAAATAAATATCCAAAATATTTGTGGTTAAGAAATAACGCTGGAACAATGATTAGCCAATTTGTAGATACTATTGTTTTTATCTCTATAGCCTTTTACGGAACAATTCCCAACAGTTTCTTTTTCTCTTTGATAATGGGCCAATATGCGGTGAAATGGATAATCGCAGTTTTTGATACACCATTTTTGTATGTAGTTAAATTCATCTATAAAAAATGACCAGTTAATTTATATACTTTTAATTCCAAATAATTATGGGTAATATTATGGAAGATGAGATTGATAGAGATATTGATGGTGTCCCAAAAGCAAGACTTAGCAATAGAGATAGTATAATTCTTGGTATAGTACTCATAATATTCGCTATTGTTGCTTATCTTATATTTTTGTGATTTAATGAAGCATATACCAAAGTTTAAGCTATGGCTTGAAGACAAGGAAAAAAAATACATTCTTGGTAAAGGTACTGCTGAGCTTTTACTTAAAATTAAAGAGTTAAATTCTATTGCAGATGCAGCCAACTACTATAATATTTCATATGCGCATGCTTGGAGAAAAATAAGAACAATTGAAAAGAGTTCGGGGCATGAGATAATTTCTAGAACTCGGGGCGGAAAAGGAGGTGGTCATTCGGAGTTGACTGAATTTGGAGAAAATATTTTATCCGAATATTTAAAAACGAAAGAGGCCCTAGATAAATTGTTAAAAACATTATAATTTTTCTATGATTTCTGTTATTTTATCTATATCTTTATAGCTTATAACTGGAATACCTTCATAAGAAGATATTTCTCGAGAAACTAGGCCTGAAATACAAATTACTTCATCTCTAAAGTCCTTCTTAAGGTCAGATTCATTCCTTGCACATAGGATCTTTGGGCATTTTAATTCTCTAAATCCCTCAAGAATAAGATAGTCAGATTCAAATTTATTTAGGAATTCACTAATATCAAGATCATAGTACAATATAGCCTTGCCTTTTGGATAAACTAAACCCACTCTTTCCGCACCTGCAGCATTATGTTTGAAGGTATCGGTTCCATCAGTTTCTAATGAAAAATCATCAATGTGTATACTCTTAGCAGATGATACTTTGTAACCTTTATTTACAAGTGAGTTTATGATTGAAGTGACAACGGTAGTCTTGCCTGATTTTTTAAATCCATATACCCCAACTATTTTCATGAAAATAAGAAGTATAACTCTCTTATAAATTAAATCATGGCAAAATTTAAAAGTAGTATTAGTTGACACTTTGTATGAATAAAGTAAAGGTTGAGGTAAAAAATATCTTCAAGAGTTATATTAGTTCTGATGATGGCAAACCTCTTCCTGTAGTTGAAGATGTCAGCTTTAAAGTATATGAAGGAGAATTTCTCTGTATTGTTGGATCTTCAGGGTGTGGCAAAACTACAATTTTAAGATTAATTGCAGGATTACAAGACGCAGACTCAGGAGAAATCTTGCTTGATGGAAATAAGATTAAATCTACCTCTTCTAAGAGGGGTATGGTTTTTCAGGAGTTCGCATTATTTCCTTGGAGAACAGTTCAAAAAAATGTTGAATTTGGTCTTGAGTATAAGGGAATGACACCAGAAGAGAGAAATGAGTTATCTAAGAAATTTGTTTCAATGGTCGGATTAAGTGGTTATGAAAACAGTTATCCACATCAATTATCCGGTGGCATGAAACAAAGGGTCGCCATAGCAAGGGCACTAGTAAATGATCCTGATGTATTGCTTATGGATGAGCCATTTGGTGCACTTGATGCACAAACTAGAAATATACTCCAAGATGAGCTTTTAAGAATCTGGGCTGAAACTAAAAAAACTATTATTTTCATTACTCATAATGTCGACGAAGCTGTATATTTGGGCGATAGGGTATTAGTTCTAACTAAAAGACCAGCTAAAATTAAAAAAGAATTCAATATTAATTTATCTAGAAGAAGAAAGAGAACTAATATAGAATTTGTAATGTTAAGAAAAGAGATTCTCGATGAATTGATGGAAGAAATTAATATACAGTCCCCTCCATCCATTTAAGAAGCTTCTTTTCAACAATATATCTAAATCCCCAATTTATCCCAAGGCCAATTAAGCCTAAAGCAATCATATAGGAGAGTACATTATCCATTCTGTGAAGGTAATAGTACCACCATATTTTATAGCCCAATCCTTCTTTGCTAACCCCAAATAACTCTGCAGCAACAAGACACATCCAGCCTATACCCATTGCAACTCTGAGCCCTACTGCTATATCAGGAAAAGAAGACGGCATACCGACCGATTTTAATAAATCTATATTCTTTGTACACCCTAAAACCATTGCAGCTTCAACTAAAGTTTTTGGAACACTGCTAAAACCTGAATAGGTGTTTGTAAGTATTGGGAAAAAAGCCCCTATGAAGATTATAAATCCTGCCGATTGATGAGTCAAGCCAAACCAGACAATAGCAAAAGGAATCCATGCAAGTGGGGGTATCGGTCTTAATAATTCAATTAAGGGATCCATAAAATAATCGACTTTTTTAAACCACCCCATTGCCATACCAATAGGTAACCCAACAATAATAGCAAAGAACATTCCAATTACAAAATGATACATACTAATAGCTAAATCAGAAAGTATCTCCATACTTCTTATAAGATTATATAAAGAGGTAATGGTATCTGTGAAACTTGGCAATATGAATGAATTATTTACTATAAAAACAGCGACTAACTGCCATATGGCAAATGCTATACCTAAAGATACTATAGTGTAAATTTTATATTTTTTTAAGAAATGTTCGTAGTTATTCATTTGGATTAAAAATTAAAAATTTATTTAAATAATTATCCTTTATTTTTTGGAAACAACTTCGTCATATAACTTAGTATCAATAAGGTCTTTTGTGGTCAAAAGTTTTTTTGTGTATCCAAGATCATAGTGTTCCTTTGCATATGCTTCCATGTATGCGATAATGTCATTTGGATTTGAGATATAGGTAGTATCGGAATTCTTCATTGAGTATAAGATTACATCTTTACTTAACCCAAGTTTCTTTGAAGCGATTTCCGCTGATTCATCAGGATTTTGGTTAATAAATTCAGTTGCTTTTATATGGATTCTAATTATCTCTTTTACTAATTCTGGATTTTCTTTGATTAATTTACCACTGACAAGAAGAACGCAGCAAGCATGCCCTGGCCACATTTCTCCAGATGTAACTACAACTTTTCCATTCTTATTAATTGCAAGAACTGATGGTGAAGGCTCTGGTAAAAATACTGCATCTACTTGTTTTGCCGTTAAAGCTGTAGAAGCATCTCCTGGGCCCATAGCTTTTATATCAACCTTTGATACATCAATTCCATTGTCCTTGAGCCATTTTTTTAGAACCATATCTTGTATTGATCCTGGTGGGAATGTACCGACTTTCTTTCCAATGAAGAATGATGGTCCGTTGTATGCTGCATCTGGCCAAACTACAATTGATGAACCTTGTGTTTGAGCAGCTGCAACTATCTTTGCATCAAGACCTTGATCAATAGCCGGTATTGGTGGTGTTGCTCCAACATAAGCAATATCAATCTGTCCACCCAACATTGCTTGCATTTCAGGTGGTCCAGATGGGAATTCATAGTCTGTTACTTTTTCAATCCCAAACTTTTTAAGATCGTTTAACCACCATCCCTTTTCTAATGCAACCATCTCTGCAATTTGGTGGGTACTTGGTTGGTAACCAATCCTTAACTCTGTGATTTTAGTGCTTTTATCTGTTCCTTGCCCAACACATCCTAATAGGAGTATAGACGCAATTAAGATAGAAGCAATTGTAGCTAATATTTTTTTCATTTAATTCACCTGTAATTTAATAATATTATCAATTTATAAAATTTACCATTATAGTATAAAATAAATACCCAAAAGTATAAATATAACTTCTCAAATAATACATTAAGGTGATTAATTGGGGCGTGAAGATGCAGAAAGACTTAAAGATATAATTTTTTTATCAAATGAAACTTTTAAATCAGAACTAGAATCTCTTTTAATAAAAAACTTCGGTAGTATCAGAAATTTTTCGGATATATCAAAAATACCCCTTCCTACTTTGTATAAGATATTTTCTGGAGATAGAGAACCAAATCTAAAAACATTAAGGAAAATCTTCGAAGTTCTAAAGGAGGGAGAAGAGAATGATAAGAAATTCATAGCATTGATTGCCTCAAGGCCTGTTTTAAACATGTTAGATGAAAGTTATGTTTCAGATAATGAAAATAAATTTTTAATAAAAGAATATGCAGCAACAAGCATTGAAGAGGTATTTGTTCAATCTATAAGGGCGGAAAGGGAAGGGGCCAGTGCCTTAGTTTGCGCACCCATAGTAAGTTCAATAGTTGAAAAAGTCGTGACGATTCCAGTGGTAACTATTATGCCACAAAAAAGCATTCAAATTGCTCTGAAAACAGCGGCTAAAAAATTAAAATCATAAATGATTTTTATTCAATTTTAATAATAAAGTTTAAATATTTCTTTTTCCAAGTATCTAGAGAGTAAATAGGTGAAAACATGTTAAAAAGATTAAAATTATTATCGACAATATTTATAGGAATATTGTTGGCTGGAGTTTCTTTGCCAGCTGTATTTGGATTTGCAGTGATAGAAACTGTAACATTGAATCCAGTTTTTGATACTACAATAAGTGAAAGGAATCCAACTATAAATTATTGTGCCTATAATGATATTTGGATTGGGAAATCAGCTTCTGATGGAAAAGAGGCAAGAGGGATTATCCGCTTTGATTTGAGTGGAATACCTTCTGGTGCAACTGTAACTAAAGCTGATTTGAACATATACTTCCATAGAATGGAAGCGGGAACAGGTGCTTCAACAGTTGGAGTTTTTTGGATTATAAATGGAGTTCCTGATTGTTCTACAACAACATGGCAAAAAAGAAGTTCTACTTCAAATTGGAGCAGTGCTGGGGGAGACTACAGTTCTGCCGTTGGAGCAATGGACACAACTACAGTTTCTTGGGATAGCCACGACGGAGATAAGCATACACTTGATGTAAAATATTATGTAGAAAGATATGTAAATGGAACATTTTCTGGCAATTATGGTTTCATGTTAAAAGCAACTAGCTCTAATGATAAAGCCCAGTTTTATTCAATTGAATCTGCACCTGCTGGAAAGAAACCTGTTTTAGTTGTTACTTACCAAGTTACAGGACCTTCACCAGTTGCAAAACCAGACTTAGTAATAAATGAGATTACAAAAGATAGTTCTGACAGAGTCATATTAAGAATAGCAAATTCAGGCTCAGGTAATTTTTCGGGAAATCTTGGTGTTCAAATATGGTTTAATGGTGTTACAAAATATAATGGAACTGCAGCAGTGACTATCCCAGCCGGAGCAATAGGGACGTTTACAGTGACTTCTTTGATTTTACCAGAAGGCTCAACAACTGTAAAAGCAAAAGTTGATCCAGGTGGAACTATAGATGAAGAGAACGAAGGAAATAATGAGCGGACCGAAACAATAACTGTAGGTTCGTCGTCTCCACCCCCATCTTCCAATAATCCCCCACAAGCCAACGCAGGTGCTAATAAAACCTCTAAAGTTGGTCAAGCTGTTAGTTTCAATGGTAGTGGGTCCTCTGATTCAGACGGTACTATAACTAGCTATATATGGGACTTCGGTGATGGTGATAGTTCAGTAGGATCTGTGGTAAGCCATACCTATTCATCTGCTGGCACATATACAGCATCACTGACAGTTACAGATAATAACGGAGCAACTGATACGGACACAGTATTAGTTACAATCTCAGAAAGCAGCACAACACCTCCTCCTTCATCAACTAATAAGCCACCGAAGGCAGTAGCTGGTGATGATAAAAAAGTAAAAGTCGGAGAGGCTGTACATTTTGATGCTTCTCAGTCAATAGATCCGGATGGGTCAATCGTAAGCTATTCATGGGATTTCGGCGATGACAGAGATTCTGATGAAAAGGAACCACTTCATTCATATGCAAAACCAGGAGTATATAAAGTTACTTTGGTAGTAAAAGATAACAATGGTGAAACTGATAGAGACGTCATATACGTTACCGTTGAAGAAGAATCAAAACTTCCAATCAAAGGTGTACCGGGATTTGAAGTTCCTGGAGTACTTAGCGCCGCTGCATTGATCTACTACTATCTTAGAAGAAGAAGGAATTAAATTTTTATTTTCTTATTCTTTTTATTTCAGTTAAATATTTAAACAATTTCTAAAACGGTAGTTACAGTTAGATTTGGCTATTAAACAGATGATACTATGGACGGATACTTAACATTTCTTATTTCCATATTTGTCAGTTTTTTCGTGACATTTTTCCTTATACCAAAATTTATAAGAATGCTAAAAGAAGAAGGGCATGTAGTAAGAGACTACTACAAACTGAAAGAAACATTTGTTCCAACTATGGGTGGATTACCTATCCTTATGGGTGTTCTTTCTTCATTGATTATTCTTCAACTTATTTTTCCAGATGTTAAAAATCTTTTAATATTCTACTTCGTTATTTTTATCTATGCTATTTTTGGATTAGTTGATGATCTTATTAACGTTGGAAGAAAGATAAAACTTGTAGCCCCATTTTTCTTGGCTTTCCCGATAGCATTATTGAATTTAGATACAAATTTATCTATGTTATTTATTCAAATTGAGCTTGGGATTCTCTTTTCCTATATAGTTGCTCCTCTTTACGTTATGGTCGTTTCTAATCTTATCAATATGCATTCAGGATTCAATGGAGTTTCAGGAGGTACAACTACAATTTTATTGGCCTTTTCTGCAATTGCATCATTTATAAAATATGGATTTGTTGGATTGATTTATGTAGCACCTATACTTGGGGCTATGATTGCATTTATGTATTTTAATAAGTATCCCTCAAGAATATTCTTAGGAAATATTGGAACGCTGATGATTGGAGGGGCTCTTGGAGGATTTATCATATTCCAAAACCTTGAAATATTTGGAGTTATTATACTGATCCCACACATTATTAATTTCTTAATGTTTGTATATTGGAAGATAAGAGGTTACCCTCACATTAAATTTGGAAAGGTAAGGGCAGATGGCATACTTGAAGTTCCTAATAATCTCACCGTCAAATGGTTTTTACCTTACTATTACCCAATGACTGAAAAAAAGGCCATTGTATTCTGTTATCTTTTTTCAATTATATCTGGTATAACTGGGTTGGTATATGTACTTTTAATTTAATCCATCAGAAACTTTTAAATTCTATATTTAATACTATTTTTCTATGTCAGATTATTTCGTTCACGATTCCGCTGAAATCTCAAAAGGTGCGGTAATAGGTAAAAATACAAAAATCTGGCACCAGTCACAGATAAGAGAAGGTGCTAAGATTGGTGAGAACTGTATCATTAGCAAATGTGTTTACATAGATTTTGATGTTCCGATAGGAAATAATGTTAAGATTCAAAATGGAGTTTCAGTGTACCATGGAGTTGAAGTTGAAGATGATGTTTTTCTAGGGCCCCACATGACTTTTACAAATGACTTATACCCAAGAGCGTTCAACAGCAACTGGGAGCTTGTAAAAACTTTAGTAAAAAAAGGAGCGTCCATTGGGGCCAACGCAACTATAATCTGCGGTGTCACAATTGGCGAATATGCAATGGTCGGTTCTGGAGCAGTAGTCACAAAAAATGTTCCTCCTTTTGGACTTGTATTTGGTAACCCTGCTAAGCTTAGGGGATTTGTTTGCAAATGTGGAAGAAAAGCTATTAAGATTGGCGAGGAAAAAGATAAAGTTTCGATGGAATGCACGGTATGTAAAACTAAATTTAATATCAAAAAAGAAGATTATTCTCTTCTGGAGGAGGACTAAATGATACCTATAGCAAAACCCTCTATTTCTGAAGAAGAAATAGAAGCAGTAAAATCAGTTATGCTTTCTGGAAACATCGCACATTCTAAAAAAGTAGATGAGTTTGAAAGTCAATTTGCAGAATATATTGGAACCAAATATGCAATAGCAACATCTAATGGGACAACAGCTTTACATATAGCCCTACTTGCAAATGGCATAGGAAAAGGAAGTGAAGTAATAACTACTTCCTTTACTTTTGTTGCAACTGCAAACTCTGTTCTCTTTACTGGGGCAAAACCAGTTTTTGTAGATATAGATTGTGATTCATTCAATATTGACCCTTCACTTATAGAAGATAAAGTTACTAACAAAACTAAAGCTATAATGCCAGTTCATTTGTATGGGCAAGCGGCTGAAATAAAAGCTATAAAAGATATATGCGAAGATAACAATCTTATATTAATTGAAGATGCCGCTCAGGCCCATGGAGCAAAATACGATGGAAAAAAAGTTGGCTCTTTTGGTACAGGTTGTTTTTCTTTCTATCCCACAAAAAATATCACAACTTCAGAAGGGGGAATGATTACAACTGATGATAGATCAGTATATGAAAAGTCTAAGAAGTTAAGAAATCACGGCCAGGAAAAAAGATACTACTATGATGCACTGGGTTTTAACTTTAGAATGACTGATATTTGTGCGGCTATAGGTCTATGTCAATTAAAAAAACTTGATAAATTTAATGATTTGAGAAGAAAGAACGCAGAGTTTCTTACAAAAAAATTATCAAAATTGAATTATTTAAAATGCCCAAAAACTTATCCAAACAAAGAACATGTTTTTCATCAGTACACACTTAGAATTAAAGATGGGCGCAGAGAAGAATTGATTAAAGTTCTTGAACAGGCTGGAATTGGTTATGGAATTTATTATCCATTGCCTCTGCATAAACAACCTTTGTATATTGAATTGGGATACAAAGATAAACTTCCTAAAACAGAAAAAGTTGCAGAGGAAGTAATTTCGATCCCTGTTCATCCCTTATTAAAAAAGGAAGATCTTGAATATATTGTTTCAGTATTTGAGGAATTCAAATGATTAAGATAGGAGTAATTGGTGCCGGTGTCATGGGTGGGCACCATATAAGAAATCTATCATGTATGGATGTGGAACTTGTAGGATTATCAGATATCGATAAAAATAGAGTCTCCGAGCTATCTGAAAATTTCAATACTAAAGGTTTCTTGGATTATAAGGAACTTGTTAAAGAAGGTATTGATGCAGCAGTTGTTGCTGTTCCAACTAAACTTCATAAACCTGTATGCGATTATCTAATTGATAACGGAGTCGATATACTAGTTGAAAAACCTATAGCTGACACTGTAGAAAATGGTAAAGAGATTATTACTAAAGCCAAAAAAGAAGGAATAAAAATCTCTGTTGGGCATATTGAAAGATTTAATCCTGCAATTCAAAAATTAAAAGAAATTATCAAAAATGAATCTCTTGGAAAAGTTGTCACAATGTCTTCAAAAAGAGTTGGACCTTACAATCCGAGAATTAGAGATGTAGGGATCATTGTTGATTTAGGGGTTCATGATATTGATATAATGTCATTTTTGCTTGAGGAAAAAGTGAAAACTGTTTATGCGACGGGAGGAAAGAGAATTCATCCTTTTGAAGATTTTGCAACGATACTCATGACATTTGGAAATTCATGTACAGGCTTAATTGATACGAATTGGCATACTCCTCATAAAGTCAGGAGCCTTACAGTAGTGGCAGATAAAGGTATAGCCGAAGTTGATTACATAGATCAAAAACTAATTTTATACGACAAAGAATGGGTAAAGGAGGCCAAAATTGAGAGAAGAGAACCTTTGTCTTTGGAACTTGAATGCTTTATCAACTACCTTAAAAAAGATACTGCGCCGCCTGTATCTGGCGAAGACGGACTTCATGCACTTGAAGTTGCAATTTCTGCAATAGACTCATGTGTTAATAATAAAATAATTAATATTAAATCTAAGTGAATAAAAATAAATATTTTATTTTATCCTTTCCCAACACCTTTGTAAATGAATCCTTTCTCATTAACTTTTTCTTTATTAAAGATGTTTCTGCCGTCAACGATAATTGGTGTTTTCATTAATTTCTTTAGTTTATCAAGATTTAAGGCCTTGTAGTCATTGTGGGCTGTAACGAAAACAAGTGCGTCTGCACCTTCAATTGTCTTTTCGAAATCCTTATTTATTTCTACACCAGGATAGTTTTTTACAAATGGATCATGGACTACGACTTTAGCACCTTTTGCTTTTAAAGTCTCAATAACTCCCATTGCAGGAGTGTTTCTGGTATCATCAGAATTTTCAAGATAGGCAAAGCCACATACTGCAATCTTCTTAGATTTGACATCCATCCCGTTTTCTTTGAAGGCATTTATCACTAATTCAGCTGTGTGTATAGGCATTTGTTTGTTTAGATTTCTAGAAAGTATCATAAGTTCAGGCGTCATTATTCCCTTTACTCCGTAGGATAACAACAATGAATCCTTTGGAAGACAGTGCCCACCAACACCTGCACCAGGCAAGTGCATATTCCTATAAGGTGCCTTATTTACAAGCTCTCTTACTTCATAGACATTTATTCCAAGTTTCTCGCATATAAGAGCGACTTCATTGGCGAATGCAATTTCGACATCTCTGTAAGCATTTTCAGTTGTTTTTACAACTTCGGCGGTAAGGCAATCAGTAGGATATAACTCCCCCTTTACAATGTTAGCGTAAAGTTCAAGCATTCTGTCCTGAGTTTCTTTATTTATGCCACCGCATACTCTTGATAAATTTTCTATATTATATAGAAGTTTTCCTGGCATGACTCTCTCTGGGCAATTACCGAGCAAGAAATCAACACCAGCTTTCATCTTGGAAGTATTTTCTAGGATTGGCTTTACCAATGTGTCCATTGTCGTTGGTGCAATAGTTGATTCTACTATGACCAAAGCACCTTTAGACATATTTTCTCCAACGCTCTTTAGTGCAGATTTTAATGAATCATACTTTGGTTCCCATTTATCAGAATCGAAGGGTGTTTCAACACATATTAATATTGCATCTGCGGTTTTACATACAGAATAGTCTGTAGTAGCAGTTAATTTTTTTTCTTTAATAACCTTCTCTAAAAGTTCTGGTAGATTGGGTTCGTCACCTTCTATAGGGCAGATACCCTTGTTTATAAGGTCAATTTTTTCCTTTGTTCTATTTATTCCAACAACGTTAAAACCCTTATTGGCAAACATAACTGCGACAGGAATTCCAACGTAACCTGTTCCAACGATAACAATATTTTTAAACATAATAATCTCGAAAGAACAACTATAGAAGGGGTAAATAAATCTTTTGGGTGATTTCATTGAAAATTCTAATTGATATTGGCCATCCGGCCCACGTTCATTTTTTTAAATATTTTATATGGGAGATGGAAAATAAGGGTCATGAAGTACTAATTACCGCTAGAAGAAAAGAAAGTGCGTTTGAATTGTTGAATTATTATGGATTCAAATTTATAGATTTAGGGATCAATAAAAAAGGACTTGTGAACAAAGCTTTAGGTTTACTGTCTACAGATTTAAAGCTCTTGAAAATATCTAGAAAATTTAAACCTGATGTTTTAACCGGTATAGGAAATCCTTACATTGCTCAAGTATCAAAAATTTTAGGTTCGAAATCTATTCTTTTTACAGATACGGAACATGCATCATTGATTAATAATTTATCTGTTCCATTCTCAAATTTTGTTCTAACACCCTCCTGTTTTTTAAAAGATCTTGGCCACAAACATATTAGATATAACGGTTACCATGAACTTGCATACCTCCACCCGAACTGGTTTAAAGAAGAAAAAGACATTTTAAAAGACCTTAATATTAAAAAAAATGAGAAATTCTTTATTTTGAGATCCGTTTCTTGGCAAGCAAGTCACGATGTGGGGTATCATGGCATATCTAAAGAACAGATGTCAAAAACAATTAATTTATTGGAAAACTACGGGAGAGTATTTTTAAGCTCAGAATATAATGACAAATCATTTGATGAATACACTATAAAAGCTCATCCAGCTAAAATCCATACTCTGATGGCTCACTCATCTTTGTATATGGGCGAGGGTGCTACTATGGCCTCAGAGTCGGCCATCCTTGGTGTTCCTAGTTTTTACATTTCCCCACTTTTAGGGACAATGGGAAATTTTGAAGAACTAGAAAAAAAATATGGTTTACTCTATTCTTTTAAGAATGCAGAATCCGCACTAGTTCCTATAAGCAAATTACTTGAAAATAACATGCTTCCTGAATGGGAGAAAAAGAGAGAAAAACTACTAAAAGATAAAATAGATGTAACTTCATTTGTTATTGACTTCTTCCAAAAAGAAATTTTGTAAACAGTAATCAAATTTTTTTATTGATTATCAATAATATTTTATATATTTTCTTAATGTTAATCATTATAATCTCAATTATTAAACAATAAGATTCTATTGATAATCTCAATTATCATTTTTAATTACCGAAAACTTTATATAGTAAGAATAACTAAATACTAATAACTAAAGATTAATCGTTCAATATATGTAATCGATGGTGATAAATGTGGGTTGGAGAAAACAGTTTGAATTAAGAAATGAGAGGATTGAGTATATCCGGAATCTCCTAAGAGAAAGAACTAAATCTGGAAAGGATTTTTTTATCCAAGAACTTGTTAATGAAACTAGAATTCCTAGAAGTACCGTTGAAAGGTATCTTTACGAGTATCTTGATAAAGAAATTGAAATTTACTATGAAGGCCCTCTTAAGAAGATTAAGTATGTTGGTAAAGAAAAAGGAAATTAAGTTCTTTCTCTTTTTAAAAGGAATCCATCTTCTCCGTTTTCATAATAATGCCTTAGTCTATTAGTAATTTTAAATCCAAGTCTTTTGTACATTGTTATTGCAGCTAGATTACTAGTTCTAACTTCCAGTTTTAATTGTGTTATACCCTTCTTTTCATAAACTTCAATTAATTTCTTCATAAGAAAAGTGCCGATTCCTTTTTTTTTGTATTCATCTTTTATAGCAATTACTAGTATATGGCCCTCTTTTTTTTGTACTATACCGATTACAAAACCAATAATTGCTTTGTTTGTTTCAACGACAAGAAAAGTATCCCTGTAAGACTCATATAGAAAGTTTATTATTTCAGGAGGGTAGGGGTAATCAAAGTTTTGGTATTCAATATCTATAACTTTATATAAGTCATCAGCCTCTACTGTCCTAACGATCATTTTATTCACCTATGACTTCGGAAAATTCATGACCTTTTTCAAATGATGCTTTATAGCCACTAGGTGTTTTTTCAAGATCTTCTACTTTAAAAAATCTCCATCTCCTTACAAATCTAACTGCAAAATAAGGAATTGCACCAAAAGCTTTACAGAACTCCACTAATTTTTCTACTTCTTCCTCTTTGAAATAGCATCTTTCTTCTGTCCTGATTTTTACTTCAATTCCAAGGTATTTTTTTCCATTACCTGCTATTATATCGGGATGGGGATATGTTTGACCCCTTCCAGAGCCAGGCATTCTTAGGGCACCATATCCATTTTCCCATAGTTTTTTTACAAGTGATGTTTCAGAATTTCTTCCTCGGTTATACATAATATAATCTCTTACATTAGAGTCAATTTTAGCCTGTCTGGTCTAGGTTCGTATACATCTCCTTTCTGTTTCAACTCATCGATTATCTTCCGGGTGAATGAATCACTTATATTTTCTGCCCTTGCTTCTTCATAGAGTTCACTTATAAGAGCACCCTCATTATTGCTCTTCTTGTCTAAATTAGAAATAATTTCCATAATAATTGTTATCTTATCCCTCTGAGATTTTGGCCTACCTGTCATTATCATATCTATGTCAATTTCTCCAGTTTCTGGATCTTTACCTATGTCCTCTATAGATTTCATATAAAGCTGAATAATCTCTTCAACGTCTTCGACCATAACTTTATCAGATAGCCTCATTCTTGCTCGGGCTTCAGACAATCTGATTAAAGATTCAAGTTGCCTTGCAGTAATCGGTATGGGAGTATTTTTTTCTTCTCCTTTTTTTCTGATGCTAACATAAAATTCCAAAAGTCTATTTTTTGCCTCATCAGTCAATGATATCTCTTGAATTGTCTTTTTTGAATAAATTGCATATTTTCTTATTGTTTCAGTTTCTATAGGGGGCGTTATATTATCCTCCTCATTTGAATGGAGTTTAAGTATGTGCTCGGCAATTTTTTTATCCTCACTTTCTTTAGGTTTGTCAGTTAAGATGAAAATAAGGTCAAATCTAGAGAGTAAAGTTGGTAGAAGATCTATCTGTTCCCCTAAGGGTTTGTAGCTATCAAATCTTCCTCTCTTTGGATTTGCCGCTGCAAGGATTGATGCTCTAGCATTTAAAGTAGCTATTATACCTGCTTTTGCAATTGATACTGTTTGTTGTTCCATTGCTTCGTGAATTGAGGAACGATCATCATTTGACATCTTGTCAATTTCATCTATACATGCAATTCCATTATCTGCTATAACAAGAGCCCCAGCTTCAAGAGCAAATGTGCCTGAAGTTTCGTCTCTAATTACTGCAGCAGTAAGTCCCGCGGCTGAAGTTCCTTTACCACTGGTGTAAATTGATCTTGGAGCAACCATATTCATATATTTTAAAATTTGTGATTTGGCAACACCCGGGTCACCGACAAGAAGAATGTGTGAATCTCCTCTAATTCTAGTTCCATCCTGAAGCAATCGTGCCTCACTAGAGAATAATTGTAGGGCGACAGCATATTTAACATGTTGATTTCCATAAATAGACGGTGCAATCGAATTTGTAATATTCTCACATATTTTAGGATCAGATGCAAGTTCTCTTATTTTTTCTTCATCCTCTTCTGATAACTCAAGATCCTGTATATCTTTCTCTTTTATTTCTATACTGTTTACTTCAAGGAATTTGCTAAAAGTAGTCTTCTTACCGCCAGTTTTACCTGCACCTTCTTGAAGGGTCTTCAATATGCCAACTATTGTGACAACATTTCCTGGTTGAGCAGTGTCTACTATTTCTTCTTTTATCGTGCAATCAAGGGATCTAGGCAATTGGCCACCTCTAAGCTTCTCAGGTTTTTCTTGTATCTTAATACTCTGCCAGTCAACAAAAGTTGAATGCATTTTCATTAGTTTGAAAGGACCATTTCTACCACATGAGGGATTAGAACAAGTAATAGGTGGCTTGAAAATTATTGAATCCTGATAGATTGTAATAAAGTCTCCACATCTTTCACACTCAAATACAGCTTCGATAATCTCAGGCTTTACTTCAGTTGTTCTTCTAACAACGCCTTCAACTTGTATTAGTTTATTAATGTGGACTGCTCTGATATCTTTAATATCAATCCTTTCAGTTATTGGTAAATTAGTGATTCTTACAGCTAGTCTTTTTCCTTGTTCAGCACCATATACTTCTTTCAAAGCGTCAATAGCTGCGGGGAATACTTCTTCAGGTGAGCTAAGCAATTGTTCCGATAAATCAAAATTAAAATCAATAATATCATCAAAATTAATATATATAGATAATTTACCTTCTAGCTTCATTTTGTCTATAATTTTTTTATACTTGGGTTCACTAACGTCAGGATAAGATTCAAAAAGTTCCTTGAATTTATCTTCAATTTCTTCATAGCTTAACTTCATATTTTTCTCCCATTACTAATCTCTCTTCGAAATCTTTCCACTTTGATAGTTCAATACTAACTCTTGAGCTGAATAATATTTCTTCTTCGTGAACCTCTATTTTTTTATTTTCAATCAACATTGCCATAAGGATCTTTTCTTTTCTAAGCCTAAGTAAATTTCTTAATGCTGTAGCGCTGTCATTATAAATTTTTTTATCTTTTTCTGAAATTGAACTCTTCTCTTTTAGATATTTTTGTGATAATCTTGCATGTTTAAAAAAGTTGTCTGGTAGTTTGATAATTTTTTTTTCTGCCTTTTCTTCCTTAAACATTTTTAGATAGTCAACAGATTTTAAAGTTATTATATCCACTAATCCTTCATTCATCAAAATCTCAACTTCATGAGAAGGTAATTCATAATCTCGGCCTTCCTCAAATGATTTGTTAAAGAGATGAAAGGTCTTTTTTACTTTAAAGGGTATATTATTCGATGTGGACATATTCTCTCATCTTTATCTTGTTTCTAACCTTAAAAGCTTTCCATAAATAGATCAGATTTAATACGATAAAAATATATACCCTAATTGATAGGTTCTATCTAGTTATAATTTTCTTGGAGGGATTAAATGCAAAAAAAAGTAGAAGAAATAAGAAAATCCCAAGGAAAACTTCTTGTTAAAAACGTTAAATATTCGTGGGATAATGTTCCTTATTATAGGCAAAAAATGAAAGAAGCAGGTGTAAAACCTGAAGATATCAAAGGATTGGATGATATTTCAAAACTACCTTTCTTATCCAAAGTAGATTTGAGGCACCACTACCCCTATGGTATTATGGCTGTTCCAATTGAAAAAGTTGTTAGATTTCATTCGTCTTCTGGAACAACCGGTATTCCAACTGTAGTTCCATATACGAGAAATGACATAGAGCATTGGGCAGAACTTAATAAAAGATGTCTTGAAACTGTTGGGGTCAGTATCAAAGATATTGTTCAAGTTAGCTATGGATATGGTCTTTTCACCGGTGGTTTAGGATTACACTATGGTGCTGAAAGACTGGGTGCAGCAGTAATCCCGACTAGCAGCGGCAACACAAACAGACAAATTAAGATACTAAAAGATATGAAAACAACTGCCCTTGCATGCACCCCCTCCTATGCATTGATGCTTTCTGAAGTTATGAAAAGTATGAATATTAAAGTAGAGGAACTTTCTCTTAAAATGGGTATATTTGGGGCTGAGCCATGGTCAGAGAATATGAGAAAGAGAATTGAAAAAGGTCTTGGTCTTGAAGCATTTGACATATACGGTCTTACAGAGCTTTGTGGCCCAGGAGTTGGAATTGAATGTAAAGAGCACAATGGTCTTCATACATGGTCAGATCATTTTATCGTAGAAACTATAGATAAGGATGGAAATAAGACCGATGTAGATGGAGAAGGAAAAGGAGAATTAGTTTTTACAACTTTACAGAGAGAGGCCATGCCTGTTATTAGATACAGAACAAAAGATCTTTCATGGATAACCTGGGAAGAATGTCCCTGCGGATTAATGCACCCAAGAATGGGCAGGATAACAGGGAGAAGCGACGATATGTTGATTGTTAGGGGAGTAAACGTTTTTCCAAGTCAAATAGAAGAAGTATTGATGGAGTTAAAGGGCGTTGGTGATCACTACCAGATTATTGTCGACCGTGATATCCTTGATAAACTTATGATAAAAGTTGAGGTCACAGATGAAATTTTCTCAGACAGTATATCAGAACTTATAACTCTTGAAAAAGAGATAAAGGCAAGACTCTTTGAAATTCTAAATCTTAGTGTAGATGTTGAACTTGTTGAACCTGGCCAGATACCAAGGCCCGAGGGAAAAGCAAAAAGAGTTATTGATCTAAGGAAGGATATGTAGGTGATGAAATGGTTGAACAAATTAGTGTATTTCTCGACAATAGACCAGGTAGGCTAGCTGAACTATGCAATCTTATGGGGAATAATGGAATTGATATTAGGGCATTACAACTTGTTGAAGCCGGAGAATTTGGTCTTGTTAGAATGATAACAGACAATAATTCAAAGGCTATTGATCTTCTTAAAAATTCTAAAATGTCTTTTAGAAAAGGAGAAGTATTGGGGGTGCTAATGGAGGATAAACCGGGAACAATGGGATTAATCGCGTCTCTTTTGGGTAATGCTTCAATAAATATTGAATATGCATATGCATTTGTTTCAAAAATTGAAAAAAAAGCCATATTGATACTTAAGGTAAGTGATATAAAGAAATCAATTGATGTATTAAAATCAAACAAAATTGATATTTTAGAAAAGATTTAGGATGTTAAAATATGTCAGAAACTATAAATGAAAGTATAAAGGCTGCTGCAGGCCTTATTGAAATAGCTGCAATTACAGCACCTAAAGGAAAAGGAGTAGACGATATAAGGACTAGGACTATCTATAAAGGAAGCAAAGAACACAGTCAACTTGTTGAAAAAATGAAGTTATATGGAGATAAAAAGAATCTAAAGTTTTTCCATAGGGATTCAAATAATGTATTGAATTCTGATGCAATAGTTTTGATAAGTGCCAGTGCCAAGCCCCCATTAGGATTAAACTGTGGTATGTGTGGTTTTGATTGTACCTCTATACCAGAAAAGAAAAAAATAAACGATTATTTTGCACCAGTATGTGCGTTTGCTTTATTGGATCTTGGTATAGCTCTTGGGAGCGCATCAAAGACAGCACAAATACTAAATCTGGATAATAGAATAATGTATTCAATAGGAGCTACTGCAGTTGAAATGCAGCTTATTGAAGGCGATGTAGTTATGGGAATACCCTTATCTGTTTCAAGTAAGAGCATTTATTTTGACAGATGATTACATAAATTTTTTCATTATTAATGGAAGCCCAACTTTAATAATTCCATCAATAAAAGGAGAGCTTCCTTCTCCCTTTTTCACTTTTTCAAAAAATAAATCGTCAATCTGAGATAATACCACTCCAGCACTAAAAGCTACAAGAAGGGCAGGTATAGGATGCTTTTCTATAACTTCTAGAAATTCATTTTCCGAACTTATTCTTATTTTTATTTCTTTTAATATTTTTTCAATGTCTTCTCTGTCTATCTTTTCTTCCATAAGTATAACCTCCATATCCTAATATCGCTCCTATTAGGACAAGCATTATCCCTACAAAAAGAAATGCCAGCATATAACTACCTAAAACATTCTTCAGAAAGAATACAAGTGAGATAAAAAGGGCAACAATCCCTGAAAAGGCAAGTATGGAAGCTCCTACTATGAAGAAGAGGGTCTTAGAGAGTCTATTGATAGGTTCCCTAATAGCCTCTTCTATAGCTTCAGAAGCACCTTGCTTTACATATGTTCCAATGTATTTAATTAGTAACTCAATTAATTTGTTTAGAGGCAAAGTATCTATCATTATCCCACTTACTTTCTCAAGAGTTTTCCTAAGACGTATCCTACACCAAAGGCTGCAAATACGCTCATAAGTGGATATTTTTTAATGAAAGTTTCAGTTTCTTGATATACCTTTTCAGACTCTTTTAAAACGTATTCAAGTTCTGGCTGATATTTTTCCTCAAACTCTCTAAGTTTTATACCGGCTTCATCACCTAATTCTCTTACTTTTTTCCTACTTTCAAGGATTTTTAATTTACCTTCGTCTAGCAGTTTCTTTCCTTCTTCAATCATCTCTTTTCCTTTTTCTATATCTTTCTCTATTTCTTTTTGAATATCGGCGACACTAACTTCCTTCAAATTACCACCACTCAAAATAGTGTTCTCAATCTTTATAAAATTATTCTATATCTAAATAATTTTTTTCTTTTAATTATACTTTTGCAAAACTATTTATGCATTGTCTAATTCTTATATGGCTATAGTCGGATATTTTCATCATTGGCTATTCCTTTAAGTGCAACTATCAATGAAAATAGTGCAAATCCTGAATAAATCAAGATATACCTTCCTATATCAAGTAAATTAACTGCCGGATTTGAAGCTATCTTTATTATAGGTATAATTGGAGAATAACTTAATATTTCTTTTAAGAAATTGTTTTCCACAGGTATTGGGACAAACATAAGGAGGGTTACAATCATCATAAAAAGAGTTAGGAAAAGGTTTGACTCGGTAATGTTTGAAGAGATATTTGAGAAGATGATAGATATTGAGAATAAAGCTACCATAATAATTGAAAGAAAGAGTAATAACAAAGGCACGTTGAAAATCGATATTCCTCTTACACTTAGCACTACTGTCCAAACTATTATCTGTACTATAGAAATGGCAAAAGTTGGTAAAATTTTTCCAATTATAATTTCAATTCTTTTTAATGGAGCAGCGAGCAATATTTCAAATGTTTTTCTTTCCTTTTCGCCTACTATAGAGTCCGAAAGAATATTCATTGAAAGAAATATGGGAAGCAATAGAATAAGAGGTATTAATAAAGTCTGCATTATTTCAACAAAAAATAGGTCAGTTATGTTGTAAGAATAGTTTCTTGGATGAATAGTGATGTTCATTGGATTTAAGATTTCATTAGAAATATCGTTTTTCAGACTGGCCTTCAAATAGGCCCTTTTTATAGGCTCGGAGACATCTTCTAGTTTAGCTGGATCTCTTAATAGTAATTTAATTGAATT
>LNGD01000006.1 GCA_001587675.1 Candidatus Methanofastidiosum methylothiophilum | reverse complement strand
TAAACGTCCTCCCTACCGTTGCTCCCTTCCGGGCCTAGCGGAGTTCGAAAGGTGAAGGATTTGTCCATCTCTTCCAAAATGGACTACTCCGCCGCCAATCCTGTAGGACATGGCTTCAACGTCGTAGGGACGCCGCCATGTAGACATTTAACCGCTTTCCAGGCTTTGGCCCCTCTTAAGACGGCTTGAGGTAACAGGAGGCGCCTAACCTCCCGGCCTAGTCTAATCAACATTTATCCAAATATATAAAAAGCTTACTCAAACACAATAGGTATAGGCTGTTCGTATGAAAACTGAAGGGATCATTGTATTGTCTGTTTCTTCCGCATTGTACGGATTTTCAATTATTCTTGTGAAAATGGCATTGAATCAAGGATATTCTTCTTACAGCTTAATGTCATCCAGGTCTCTTCTTTCAATCCCATTTATGGTTCTTGCTTTACTTCTCTTAAGGGGCAAGGTAGAATACACAAAACCTTTGCCCATGAGAGACCTTGCAATCATTGGTATCATAGGAAGCGGTACAGCCATGATAACTTTGTATGTGGGTCAAGCATATACACTTGCCATCAACGCAGGATTTGTATTCAGATTTGTCTTTATATTCACTGCACTCTTTTCGCATTTCTTACTTAAAGACAAGATAGACAAAGGACAATATGCTTCTATGGCAATAATGTTTGTTGGTATGTATCTCCTATCTACGGACGGAAAGGCTTTGAATCCTCAGTGGGGAGATATACTTGTTCTTATGGCATCTATGCAAGTTGGACTTACCAATGTTTTAGCAAAAATTACCATGAAAAAAGTAAATTCTTACTTGATTTCTGCAATAAGAATACTAATTGGGTCTGTCTTTACAGTTTTGCTCGTTTCTATTATGTTTGGATTAACAACATTATCTCCTTTGTATGCTATCCCTCATACTGTCCTTGCATTGGCATTACTTGAAATTATATTCATTTTTCTTTATTACAGAGGTATAGAAATTGAAGGGCCGTTAACTGCAACACTATTCTTTTTAATGGGTGCACTTGTTTCTGCGGCGCTTTCTTATTTCATATTAGGGGAGAGCTTATCGTTAATTGGATGGACTGGTGGGCTCTTGATAATTATGGGAGCATATATTTTAATAAAAAAATCAAATTGATTTTAATGCAGTTTCCATTCTCAATAAAGCTTCTTCAATCTTTTTATAATCTGTTGCGAATGAACATCTTATGAAGCCTTCTCCTTTATCTCCAAATGCATCCCCAGGAACTACAACTACCTTTGCATTATCAAGCATGAAATCAGAAAATTCTCTGGATGTCATCCCTGTTTCAGTTATGTTAGCAAAACAATAGAAGGTACCCTTTGGATTAATGCATGAAACACCAGGTAACTTATTAAGGCCTTTGACAATTAGATTTCTTCTTTTCTCATATTCTTTTACCATATCTTCAACACATTTTTGGGATGAAGTGAGCGCTGTGTAAGTTCCTTCAAGCGCAGGAGTATTCAAGCATGAAACAGCGTACTGGTGAATCCTCAACATAGGGGTTAACATCTCTTTTTCTGCGATAACAAAACCCACTCTCCATCCTGTCATTGCATAGTTCTTTGAGAATGAATTGGTGACAACTGTTTTATCATAATAATTTAGGAAGCAATCCGGTTTGTAACCGTCAAAGACTATCTCTTCATAGGTGTCATCTGAAAGCAAATAGAGATTATGATCTTCACAAATATCTGCTATCATTTTGTAGTCATTCTTTTCTAGAACCCCTCCAGTTGGATTTGAAGGGTAATTTAAAACTAGCATTTTTGTTTTGTCGTTTATTCTTTCAAGGATCTCATCTTGGGAGGGTCTAAAGCTATCCTCTTCATGTAATGGAAATCTTACAGGTATCGAATCAGACATGTACGCATCATTTTCATAACAGAGGAATATTGGGTCGGGTATTAAGACTTCGTCACCTCTATTCATGAGAGCCATAAATGTGAGATAAACTGCCTCATAAGCACCTGCAGTCAGAAGTATATTTTGAGGATGAACTTCAGTAGAGAATAATCTCATATATCTATCAGAAATAGCTTTTCTCACCTTAAACAATCCTTGATTTTCAGTGTATCCAGTCAGACCATCGTCTAAGGCTTTCTTTGCAGCCTCTTTTATGTGAACTGGTGTATCAAAATCAGGCTCGCCTATACCCAGACTAATAACATTCTCAATCTTTTTTGCCCTCTCAGAAAGTTCTCTTATTTTAGAGGGGATAACTTGTTTAACTCTATCTGCAACCATGATAATCACTATTTTAAAAATCAATAATTAATTTTAAAGATTTCTGTTAGATGGATTATCCATATCTAATCTTAAGCATCAAAACAATAAAGACTAAAACAAGCGAAATTCCGTTAGCAATTATTATTGGAGTATTCTTTATTAAAATCCCATAAGTAAACCAAAGTAAAATCCCTGTAAAAAAAATAATATACATAAGAAGTGAGATATCTCTAGTCTCTTTAAACTTCCAGGTCTTTAGGACCTGAGGAACAAAAGAAAATGTTGTCAAGGCACCGGCTATAAGACCCAAAGCTGTAATTATTTCCACATTTTCAAAATCTTATAGGTTCTTAAAAGAGTTATGTATTATAATTGTTCGTAAGGGCAATATTTAAATAAAATCATGATTAATTCTCTTTATGGAAGACATTGTAGAGAGAACATTTGAAATGGCATTTTTCATTGAAGATTTGAGAGAGATATGGAGAAAAACTGCTCCTTTCCATAAATTAAACGAAGAAGAAAAAAAACAAGTTTTACTTATTATTAATAATATCAAAAATAATTGTGATATCATTTCTCAAAGGGTGTCCAAATGAAAATTGGTAAACTTGAACTTAGGGACAGAGAAGAGTCATTCATTAATTTAAATCCCCTTCAGACTGGAGGTAGAACTACTGCAGATGCTAGAAAAGCAATTATTTCTTATGTTGATGGTTATTCTATTTGTGACTGGTGTAAAGGCGCTTTACATATCACAACTGAACCCGATATTGCAGGATTTCTTGGTGAGGTTTCAGATTTCTTAGGAATGGACCATGCCCTGCCAACAAATGGATGTCGAGAAGCTAAATTTGGTGTCATGCATGCCATATCAACTGGTGGAAGCATTCTTTGTGATGGTAACATGCATTACAGCTCAGAAATATCAGCTGAGAGGGCTGGATTAAAAATATTCAAAGTTCCAAATAATGGAGAACCCGAATATAAGATAAATCCCTCAGATTACGCCGAAGGATTTGAAAATATAAAAAAAGAAACAGGCAAATATCCTGAACTTGCCCTTTTAACACATGTTGATGGTGAATATGGAAATGTTGTAGATGCGAAGGAAGTAGGAAAAATTTGTAATGATTACTCAGTACCATTTTTACTTAATACGGCTTATTCATCTGGCCGTATGGAAATTGACGGTAAAAAAATTGGTGCTGATTTTATAGCATGTTCTGGGCACAAATCATGGGCTGCTGGCGGCGGTAATATTGGTATACTAGCTATAAAAGACGGATGGCAAGAAAAGGTATTCAAACCTGGTACAAACTGGAAATCTAAACCAATTGAGATTCTTGGATGCTCGAGCAGAGGATCATCTCTCCTAGCCCTAATGGCATCTTTTCCACACGTTAGGGAAAGGGTAAAAAAATGGGATGAGGAAGTCAAAAAATCTCGGTATTTGGTCAAAGAACTTGAACAGCTTGACATAAAACAGCTTGGCGAGAAACCAAAAAATCATGATCTTATAAAACTTGATACTCCTGTTTTCGATGAGATAGCAAAAACCCACAAGAAAAAAGGATACTTCCTTTACTATGAACTTAAGGATATGGGAATACTTGGCATGAAACCTGGAAGAACTAGAAAGTTTAAGATATCTACTTACGGTCTTTCATGGGACCAAGTGAAATACGTTTCCGAGTGTTTTCTTAAGATAGGAGGCGGTTAATTGCAAGGCTGTGTCCTTGTAAGATATGGGGAAATAGCACTAAAATCTGACCAAACCCGGAAATGGTGGAACAAGATACTTCTCGACAATATGAAAGAATGCCTTGATAAAAATAATATTCCTTATTCTTCTATAGAAGTTCTTTTGGGAAGATTTATTGTCTATACAGATAGTTCTTTAGAAGCCTCTAATGCATTGAAAAATGTATTCGGTATTAAATCTCTTTCACCGGCCTTGAAGATGGAAGCTAATTATGAAGCTATTAAGGAAAAAGCACTTGAATTATCTAAAAATCGAGGTAAGAAATTCAGGGTGTCTGCTAGGAGAATAACAAAAGAATTTTCAATGACTTCAAACGATGTTAATGAGACACTTGGTGCATATATTAAAGATCAACTTGACCTTGAAGTTAGTTTACTCAAATACGATTTTGAAATTGGGATAGAGTTTCTTGAAGGCTATGCTTATCTATTCACTGAAAGAATTGAAGCGTTTGGAGGATTACCCTTAGGTGTTCAAGGCGAAGCTATATGTCTTGTTTCAAGCGGGATAGATTCTCCTGTAGCTGCATGGCTTATGATGAAGAGGGGATGTAAAGTTGATTTGCTTCATTTTAAGATAACTGAGGAAGGATACAAGAAATATCTCAAGATAAAAGAAAGACTACAAAAATTTTCATATGGCCATGAGATAAAAGACTATATAATTGACGGTGTTCCTTATTTGGCAAATACAAAAAAAAAGTTGTCGGAAAATAAAAAAGAGAAATGGGTGTGCATATTCTGTAAAAGGAGATTTTTGCAAGAAGCTGAAAGAATATGTCAGGAAAAAGGATACCTTGCAATAATCACAGGTGAAAATTTAGGCCAAGTCGCTTCGCAAACTTTAAAAAATCTTTCTTTATTGGATTCAACGGTTAAGTTGCCAGTCCTAAGACCACTTCTTGCGTATGATAAACAAGAGATAGTTGACATAGCAAGAATAATAAATACATATGAAATATCAAAAGAAAAGGAACCAAAGTGTCCATTCACACCACTTTATCCGATGACAGCAGGCAGTATGGAAGAACTAGAGACGATTGAGAGGATGTTATGGGATTAAAAGAATTCATTGAAATAATAAGGCCATCAAATGCACTTTTCTCTGGAATTGCTGTTGTTATTGGCGCGCTAGTAGCTGAAGGAGGTATTCTAGATTTATACAAAATTCTTCTAGTTTTTTTCGTTGCAATCTTTGCATGTGCTGGTGGAAATACAATAAATGATTATTTTGATTATGAAATCGATAAAATAAATACTCCGAAAAGAGTTCTTCCAAGAGGCGGAATGAGTCTTAAAACTGCATACATCTATGCAATTTCTTTATTCGCCATTTCATGTATTTTTGCATTCCTTGTGAATTTAGTTGCTCTTTCAATATGTGTAGTTGCATGCTTTTTGATGTATCTTTATGCCATGACCTTAAAGAAAACACCATTGTCTGGGAATCTTCTTGTTTCATTTCTGACTTCAATAACCTTTCTTTACGGAGGAACAGCAGTTGGAAGTTTTCGAGGAGTATCAATCCTAGCCTTAATCTCATTCTTTGCAATGGTATCGAGAGAGATTGTTAAGGATATCGAAGATCTCGAAGGAGATGTTAAAAAAGGAGCACGAACACTGCCGTTTATCATAGGAGAATCAAAATCATATATCCTAGCATTCATTTTCTTAATCATAGCTGTAATTCTTTTATACTTGCCCTTTGTAACAAAGCTTTATGGATTTATATACCTTGGAATAGTGACCCCTGTTGCACTTTTTGTCATATATATCTTGTTGGAAATGAAAACAAAAAAAGAATACCCTGGAAAAATTCAGAGACACATAAAAAAAGCAATGTACCTAGTTTTATTGATATTCCTATTAAATGCTTTAATTTACCGGTTAGTATAAATTATTTGGGGCCTAGAAATGATTTATGTTACAGATTTAACTGAATATTTTTTTTGCCCATACAAACTTTATCTTAAAAAAATAAAAGGTCTACCGCTTCCTCAGACACCAGAGATGGTCGTGGGTTCTGTGATTCATAAAATATATGAAGAAGTCTTATCTCGAGAGAGAATTATAATTGAACAAAGAATTACTGAAGAGATGGGCATTGATGAAATCTTTAGAATATTATATGCTGATTCCAAAAGGGTCATAAAAAATGTCATGATAAAAAATAAAGAAAAACTAAAGAATTTAAATGTTGACTACCTTGAACTTATAAAAGAGCTTCAAGAAGAATTAAAAGAAGAGGAGCTATTAAATTCAATAAGGATAAAAAAATATATGGGCCAATGGGGCAAAGATGAAAAGCTTTACAGTTCTCTATTTTTTATGAAAGACATGGAATATCCAATATCATCAAATGAATTAGGTCTTTCAGGAAAAATAGATAAACTTGAAAAAGATTCTGAAGGAAATGTATTCCCTGTAGAACTAAAAACAGGGCTTTTTTCAAAAGGTATAAGAAAACATGAAAAGCTCCAGGTTGCTGCTTATGCGCTTTTATTAGAAAAAGAAAAAGGCATTGAAGTCCCTGTTGGATTTTTAGAATATTATCAAGTTAAACAAAGACTTCCTTTATTAATAAAGAATGAAGATAAACTAGAAGTCCTAGAAATACTATCAAAAGTAAAATCAATGTTTGAAAAACAAGAAGAACCTTCTAAAGAAAAAAAAAGTCATTGCCAAAAATGTGGTTACTACGATTATTGTTGGCAGACTTAACTATATGTCTTTTTTATGTTAGAATATTCTTCATTATTAAAGCAATTAATAATTGTAATCTTTTGAGCTTTTATAGCCTTAATATACTTATTGAATAAATCATCTACTCCGTTTCCTTCAATGTAGAGTTTTGATGGTATATCTACAAGAATTTTATTATTGACAATTGAAATCGCATGAAGTATTTCCAAACCATCTTTATCAATATCCACAATGTAAACGTGAGACAAGTATCCTTTAGTTATTGCCATAGAACTATACAGAATTGCAAAGTCTTCACAATCTCCTCCTCCAAACTCTATAGTTTCGTCTGGATAGAAAATAATGTCGGGAAAATTTTGAAGTGTAATAGAATCTCTAAGTTGTACTTCAATCCATTTGTTGTTTTTTAGATCATACGCTTTGATGTTTGTCCACTCTTGAGTTCCTTCAGTTGTCCTAGTGAATGGATCATAGTAATAATAGAAGTTGTCAATTATATATTTGTAGGAATTTTCTAGGTAATTTCCTTCTGGTATTTTTGCATTTAGCTCTGTTATTCCTTTGGATCCCGGTGTTATAAATTTTCCCATATCTCTTTGATCTTCAACTATATTTCTTTCAATTCTTGAAGAATATCTTTGCAAGATAAGTGAGGATCTTTTTTGAGAATTTATGTAAAGTTTTTGGTACATTAAGAGTTTTTCATTCTCTTCTTGGGTTGTTGACAAAAGCTTTTCTAGATCTTCAATTTTTTCCTTATAATTTTGTAACTCTTCTCCAGATGCATTTTGAGGTAATACTGGAGGCTGTGGGGGTCCACTAGAATAATATTCTGTAAAAAAGATATTATCTATTACTATAAATAAGGCAATGAATATAATTGGTATTATGTACCATTTTTTCGGTCTTTTTCTTTGAGTTGCCTCGACTACCATCAATAATTATAACTCCTTTTTATATTTAAGATTATTTATACATATGTAATGTGTTAGCTGCCAAATATTTCGCCTAGCTTTAAATTCATCTCTTTGTCTTAAATTGCATGTAGCGTAAGTATAGAGATCTTGAGGCGATTGTGCTTAGAGTAACAAAGTACAAACTTCCCACAAGAATAGTTGCCTCACAGTTTAAAATATCTCAAAGGCAAGTCCAGCAGATAGCGAGTCTTTCAAAAACAACTGGCGAGATGCCTAGGCGCAAGAGCTTTGACTGAAGCAACCTTGAAAAGCCAGAATAATTTCTGGCGAAAGCTCGAGCCAATATTGCTTGAATACTTTATAGAGCTTTTAGAAAAGGAGATAGAAAACTATGAAGCAAAATAATTACCAGATAAAATAGTGCATGTGAAGCTAATAATCCAAAGCTTTATAAGGCTTTCTATGTATTTACTATACATGTCACGCAAAGTAGAAGCTATAGTGAATGGTCCGCTTAGTCTTAGTGAAGAAGTAGTAGAAATATATGAACGAAGAGTCAGTGCATACGGCAACGGTGCTAAAGTTGACGCACAGAAGAAGTACATAGGCTACCGAGCCTATGTGATTATTGTAAAAGACTAGATCTAGAGTAAAGATGTTCCACAGATCATGCAGAATTATTTTTTGGAATACTTATTAATTAATTCATTTAATTCAGATATTTTGAAAGGTTTTCTTATTACTTCCTTTGCACCTACTTCAAGTGCCTTAGGCCCTAGATAACCATATGCTGTGATAGCAACAATTCTTGCGTCTGGATCATAATTTAAAATCTCCTTTATAACTTCAAGACCGTCTTTTTTAGGAAGTTTTAGATCCATAAGTGCAATATCGGGTTTATGTTTCTTATACATCTCAAGAGCTTCTTCACCGTCTTTAGCAAGAATAAGTTCATAACCTAGTGAGATTTTATAGAAATCTAACAATTCTAAATAATCTTCAGCTATTAATACTTTTACCATAACTTTCACCTCATGTTAATTCGTTATACATTTTCTCCATATTATCTAGAGTTTTTCTCAAAAATAAAAGCTGTTCTCTTTGGCCTGTAGGTAAATCATCAATTTTTAATGAATCTGCTACACCCATAACTATTGTGAGGGGGTTTCTAAAGTAATCAATTATATTTCTTATCCTATAAGACATATATTCTAAAATTACAGCTGCAACTAAGAATGCTATAATAGATCCTCTAACCATGTAAAAAGACCTATCCCCCATTAAGAAATATGAACTTCCAATAGCAATTATAGATAGTATCGAAATTACGTAACCACTGATTTTAATACTGAAAATCTTCTTCATGGTCTATTTACTCTTCACCTTGAGATATAAAAGCATTGCTGTGTATTTTAATATAAAATAATTAAAATATATCCCAATTTAATATCTAATTCTTCTTTTTCTTCTTTATACCGATAACTAAAGCGATTATCAAAAGTATAATCCCTGGGGTGATAAAAAAGATCACTTTGGGGCTTGATTCTTTTGCCGGCGCTGACATTGAAGCGATATCTAGAAAATATACATTTGCATCTGTCGAACCAGCGAAAACCTTTTTCCCATCAGCAGTAATTGCCACAGATAGAACATTGCCTTCAGTTTTAAACTCTTTTAGATGTTCTCCAGATTTTGAAAATATGTGGACTTTCTTATCCCAAGACCCAACAGCAATGTATGAGCCATCGGGAGTGATAGCAACTGAAGATACAGTGTACCCAACTTTATAGTCCCATAATAAATTACCATTTTTATCAAATAGGAATACTTTAAAGTCCTTTGGTCCTTCTCCTTCCTTTGAATCGAAACTTCCTGATCCACATACAACGTAAGATGCATCAGGTGTTGTTGCAACGGATATAACTGGGGCCTGCACATCATATTTCCATAATAGAAATCCTGATTTAAGTAGATAAATCGATTTATCCGAAGATGCTACAGCCATAGTTGACCCATCAGAAGTCAGGGACACTGAATTAACTTTGTCTCCAGTTCTGTAGTCCCAGAAAGGCCTTGCATCCTTGTAAACGATAGCGTATACATTGGAAGAACTTCCTCCTATGAAATCTCCAGCTTGATTTATGACCATATAACTTCCTTGAACAGTTTTATACTCAGATAATTGTTTACCAGATTTATTGAAGATATATACTCGTTCTCCGGTAACAGCTGTAATTTCTGGCTTTGTTTCAGAAATTGAGAAAGATACTACTCGATGTCCAACATTGCCAGTCCATAAAAGCTTCCCAGATTTATCAAAGAAATAGATTGATCCGTCAAGGGCACTTGCAGCGTTATATGAAGCATCATTAGAAACAGATGTTGATATAATCCAACTGCTTGCTTTGTACTTCCATTCAACGGGGTTTGCATTTTCTTCACCTGCGATCGAGGTGATAGAAAAGATTAATCCTAAAATTAAAAACACAGTTATCAGTTTATTCATAAAAAAGAAGATAAAAATAGTTTTTTAAGTGTTTCTCATCGTTCAATTTTTCCAGCGATGAAATCTTCAACTTTTAGCTTTGCTTCAGAGTCAGAATATTGTATCAGTGGATGTTTCATAGTGTAACTTGAAATAGAAGTCAATGGCCCCCCAATCTTTCTATCAAGTGCAAGTTTTGCACATCTGATTGCATCAATTGCAACACCAGCAGAATTGGGTGAATCTTCAACTGAAAGTCTTAGTTCTAGATTAAGAGGTACATCCCCAAATCCTCTTCCTTCAATTCTTAAAAAGCAGAGTTTATTGTCGTTTAGCCATGGAACGTAATCTGAAGGTCCAATATGTATGTTGTCGGCTTCTAAGGGGATATCAAGCTGGGACTGAACTGCTTCAGTTTTAGAAATCTTTTTTGATTTTAGTCTACTTCTTTCAAGCATGTTTAAGAAATCTGTATTTCCTCCAGTATTTAATTGATAAGTCCTATCTACTACGACACCTCTGTCCTGAAACAGTTTTGTTAGAACTCTATGGACTATAGTGGCACCAAGTTGTGATTTGATATCGTCTCCTACAACAGGAATACCTTTATCTTGGAATTTTTTTGCCCATTGCTCATTTGAAGCGATAAATACTGGCATACAATTGACAAAAGCAACACCTGCTTCAAGTGCAGCTTCTGCATAATATTTTGTAGCCTTTTCAGAACCAACTGGCATGTAATTTATTAAAACATCAACTTTATTCTTTCTGAGTTCGGCAACAACATCACATGCAGGCTCCTTTGAGACAACAAATCTTTTTTCTTCAGGATAATCTTCCATGTGCTTGGCGAATCCATCAAGAACAGGCCCCATCATTACTTTGGCGCCGTATTTTGGAAGATTTTTGTAGATAGTCTTTGTGCAGTTTGGATTTTGAAAAACTGCTTCACTGATATCTTTGCCAACTTTTCTTTCGTCAATGTCAAAAGCGACGACAAATTTGATATCCTTTGGAAGATATCCACCTAAATTTTCGTGCATTAAACCAATTACTTGTTTAGTGCCGTTATTCCTGTAATATTCAATTCCTTGAACAAGTGATGAAGCACAATTGCCGACTCCTGCAATTGCTACTCTAATTTCTCCCATTCGAGTACCTCCTAAATAATAATATGATATTTCTAAAACTATTATAAAGATTTAAATAGTTTATGGTGATAAAATATTAAAGGTGTATAAATGCCACTCGAAAGACTCAAAAGAAAGCTTACCACTGAAGTTCTATGGATATATATCCTAAGCCTTCTCTCAAATAAATCGATGTATGCTTATGAAGTTAAGAAGGAAATAGAAAAAAATTTTTCATTTGCACCAGCGAGAATTACAAGTTATATTGTTTTATATAATCTTGAAAAGGGAGGATACGTTACTTCCGAATGGGAGGATTCTGAAACTGGCAGACCTAATAGAAAATACTATATTATAACTGATTCAGGAAAAGAACTTCTAAACGAAGGTAAAAAATTTATCAATACTATAATGTCAAAAATTGAATAGCCGTTAATGTTTTATTTATCTTTTAATTACTCTTTTCATGAAAGATAAAAGAGCCCATACAGGCGAACATATTTTTTTCCGTTCACTCTCTAAAACTATCTCGGGTATTTCTCTTGATAAAATTTCAATAAAGGAAGAAAAAAATGCACTCTATGTAAAATACGATGGAGAATTGACTTGGGATAAATTACTTGCAGCAGAAAAATTGACAAATAAAATTATAGAAGAAGATAGAAAGGTTATAGTACACAACTCAAAAAAAGATGAAGTTGTTTCTAAATTTCCTGATATAAGAATCAAACTTGACAGAATACAAACAGAAGATGTTCGAATAATCGAAGTCGAAAATTATGATTATGCTGCTTGCTCTGGAGACCATGTTGACTCTACAAAGGAAATTGACTTTTTTATTTTAACAAAAGTGAACAAAATAGGGAAAGATTCTTACAGGCTAGAATTTGAAGTTTCTGAAAAAGCTAAGGAAGAAGCATTAAAATACTCTAAAATTGCTTTGGCTTCTATTGATATACTTCAATCAGCTCCTGAAAATGTTGAGAGAACTATTTTAAATCTTATTAAAGACAATGAAAAATATCGGCAGCAATTGAGTGAATTTTCTAAAAAAAGTTTTGATTCATTAATAGCAATTGACATTTCAGGAATTAAATTATACTTTGAGGTTCTTAAAGGCATTGATAAAAAAGTTTTAATTAAAAAAGCTGGTGAGTTAGTAGAACAGTCCAAAACTTTTTTAGTCATGTTTTTAATTGATGAAGGTATATTTGTAATTTGTGCTAGATCTCAGGATATTCAGTATGATATGAGAATTCTATTAAATAGTATATTAGAGAGATTCAATGGCAGAGGTGGTGGTCGTGAGAACTTTGCCCAAGGTGGCGGTAGTTTAACTGAGGATTATGAAAAGACAGTAGAGGCTATCAAAAATGAAGTAAATACAATTGTCAGTTCTCTAGCCTAAGATAAGCCACCATATTTGAAGTTACGGCCCAAGTGTAGAGAATACCTCTTATTAAAATAAAAAACAGATCAAGCAATATCCCTCTATTCCCCAAAGCTCCGAGATCGTTTAGATATATTAAGATATAATTTAATGAGAATATAGTTGCTGTTATGACAGAAAGAAGGCCTAATGTGTAGTCCGGGTGTTGAAAAACTAACAAAAGTCCATTTTTAAAATTAATAAAGATATTATCGTCTTTACATGTTGATTCAGGCACTATATAAAAAAGAATATAAATTAATAGTATTCCTGGAAATATATAAATCATTATCCCTAAAACAATAAGAATAACTGTTGCAATACTAATAAATATAATCTTAGGTAAAGACTTTAAGAAATTCTTATATTCCAACTTTCTTTTCTTATACATAGATTCGACTAAAAAAAGCAGTAAAGCTACTCCAGAAATGTATATTATCCCCATAAACAAAGATGATAACGAGATAAATAAATCGCCTTTCAAAATAACAAGAATAATTTCAGAAAATTGAGGCGGTAAGAAAGAAGGGACGTTTTCAATTAATGTGGATCTTTCTCCTAAAGTCAGATATTCTGTATTAAGGATATAATCAATATCATTATAGAAATAGTTGTTCAAAAAAACAGAAAGAAAATATACCAAATACATGGAAAATAATATTGGGATGAATAATTTCTTATTTTCATTGCAAAATCCAAAGGATATACTAAGAGTCTGGCCAACGCTAGTTTTCATTTGCTACAACACCTTACTTTAACAAGATATCTTTCCGTACCTGACCTTAAATTAGTATTAACACTAAATGGATATTTTTCACCATAATCTAATGTTCCCACATTAAGATAATAATACTCTTCAGCGAGTAAAGTACCATTTTTATTATAAAAAAATACATATAATTTTACACAGTTAATTTTTGGATTATGATAGCTAGTATCCCCATAGTTGTATACGTCTCCTTGTATAAAAATAGTATTTCCATCAATTTTTTGTTGATAATTTACTATTTGGATTGGGCATTCTATAGAACCAGAAGGAGTCTCACTTTGATAGTTTTTTGAAGTACTTCTTTGTTCCTTTACTGAAAAGTCTTGATTTCTCCAATCTTCTAATGCATCTTTTGCAGTTGGACCATCTTCTGAGGAATTACAGCCCGGACTTATAGCAAAAAATAGAATTATGATGGCAATATAAATTATTTTTTGAGACATTTATACCGTATCCTTATAGTAATAATGAATTTTCTTATATAAATATTTTCAGAAAAGTGATAGCCGGGAACGGATTCGAACCGTTGTCGCGGGGACCAAAACCCCGCAGGATTGACCACTACCCTACCCGGCTGGTAATAATAGGAAAAATATTTTCTGATTTAAAACTTTCGGTAACTTTATATATTCTGGAAAATATTTTGCCCATATGGCAGAAGAAAAGATGGACTATGCTTCACTTCTAAAACGTGCAGAGGATCTGCTACCTAAGAATGTATTCGAAAAAGGCAGATTTGAAATTCCTAGGGCAGATTCTTTTATTATGGGAAATAGGACCATTGTGAAAAACTTTAGGGAAATAGCTTCAATTCTTAATAGAGACGTTGATACTTTTTTAAAATATATATTGAGGGAATTAGCGACAGCTGGCAATATGAGCGGACAAGAAGCAATATTCCAAGGTAAATTTTCTCCCTCGGTAATAAATGAAAAAATTGAAAAATATGCCAAAGAATCTGTAATATGCACTGAGTGCAATAGGCCCGATACTCGAATAATTAGAGAAGACAGAATAACTTTCTTGCAATGTGAAGCTTGTGGTGCCCGTTATCCAGTAAAACATGCTTAATAATGATTTTTATTTAACTCTTTTGAGAAAATTTTAATTTTTTCCGATAAATATAAATAGGTATTTACTTTAATACATAATAATTTTAATGGTGGTATTAATGGCTAGGCGAAATGATTTTATTGTGATAGGTATTATTCTTCTTATAGTAGCCGGCGGACTATTTTATTATACAACTATACCTTTTGAAAGAACTTATACTACTCAAGAATATGTAACAAAGGAACGAGTTGTAATAAAGGAGAGAGTTGTCCCACAAGAAAAACTCGTAAAAAGAACTAGAGATGTAATTGTATATACAAATTCAACAATTGCTGATTCTGTTAGAGATTTTCAACCCGATGAGTACATTACATTGGGCGAGCCCCTCATGAAACCAAACGATAGAATAAGGTATACGATTACAACTGATTCAAATAAAAGGGACATTGAACGTTGGTTTGAATTCAAAATACTTGACAGTCGTAATTATGATTTATGGTTGGCAGAACAATCTTATACTGCTTATTATGATGCACCGATTGCAACTATCCAATTAAATGGTGCTTGGACTGTCCCTGCAACTGCTGGAATTCAACAATATCGTATAATTTTGTCAAACAGACATTTTGCATATGGTAAAAGAATTACTTATAATGTGATAAAACAGGAAGCAACATTCACAAAACAGGAATACCTTGAAACAGTTATTGAAAATGTTACAGAAACTTACGAAGAAAAAGAACCTTACCAAGAACTTGAAACAGTCACAAAAAAAGATATATTTTGGTACGATGAATATAGGCCCATATCATATATAATAGGGGCATTTGGCATCGTTGCTATAGTTCTAGGATTCCTTACATCCTCTCAAAAAGAAAGATTTAGAAAGGTCCCAAGTGTTAGACATGTATCAAGGACTAAATACAGGCCTGAAACTCTTCCAAGATGCCCGTTATGTGGAGCAAAGGTCACTTCTACTCACATAATGGAAGATGGTAAAGAATTATACAAATGTAGCTATTGTCACCATCTTTTTGATATAGAATAAATTATTTTAAATTATTTTATTAGATTCTATTTTCTGTCCAGGATTAATTATTTTATTGTCTTCTATTTTTACTCTCTTGCCTAATATCGATCCAAGTTTTCTTCTGTTGGTATCAACCATTACTCCTTTTATTTCAAAAAAAATATTTTTATCAGAAGAACTCTCAAAAACAACATTATTGCCAATATTAGATTCTTCTCCGATTATAGAATAAGATATTTTTGAATTATCCCCAATTTTTACTCTATCCATTATTAAGGAATTTTCTATAATACAATTTTTGCCTATAGTTACATTCTCTCTGATAACTGAGCAAGATATTTTTGTTCCTTTGCTAATCTTTGTATTCTTAGAAATAAGGCAGGGTGATTCAATTACACTATTTTCAATAAAAGCACCAAAATCAATATAGACTGGAGTTCCTATTTTTGAATCAGACGATATCACTGAATTTTTAGATATATAATTTTTCATACTCTCCAAGAAGAATTCATTTGCATCTATTAGATCCCATGGCCTTCCTATATCTAACCACTTACCTCCTAAAGTCACCCATTTAATATTATTTCCACTTTCCATCATCATCTTTATAGAATCAGTAAGTTCGTACTCTCCTCTAGGGGATAATTGTGTTTTATTTATATACTCAAAAGCTTCTTTTCTAAAACAATATATGCCAGTATTGATTAAATTTGATGGTGGATTGTCTGACTTTTCAAATATTCCCACTACTTTATCTCCTTTAACTAGAACACTGCCATAAAATTCAGGAGTATCACTTTCAGTTAGAGCCATTATGGCAATTGAATCAGAAGACATAAAGTTAGATATCAATGATTCAATGAAATCCTGTCTAAAAAGAAGATCTCCATATACGCAAATAAAATCAGATTTTACATATTTAGACGCAATCATGAGTGCATGCCCTGTTCCAAGCCTTTCCTTTTGTTCTATGAATTTAATTTGTATTCCAAAATCGTTCTCATTAAGGTAATTTTTGATTATTTCAGATTTATGGCCAACGACAATAGAGATTTTTGAAATTCCAGATGATTTAAATATCTTAAGGATGTTTCCTAGTATAGTTGTATCGCCCAAGGGCAACATTGGTTTAGGTATTTCGTCAGTTAGAGGTGATAGTCTGACACCTTTCCCTGCTGCAAGTATTACGGCTTCTATTATATCACCTTATGCAAAAACTATTTATATCAACTTAAATAACTATCTTTGATGTATGATTTAGATGAAGGGAAAAAACTTGTTTTATTTGCAAGAAAAAATATTGAAAACTATTTGCAATATCGAAAAAATATAGAAATACAAGAAGTCCCCAAATCTTTTAGAGATAAGTGTGGTGTTTTTGTCACACTTCATACCTATCCGCTCAATAATTTAAGAGGATGTATCGGATATCCTGAGCCAATAATGCCTTTAATTGATGCACTTTTAGATGCATCTGTGTCATCTGCCACTAGGGACCCTAGATTTCCTAGAGTCAGGCTTGAAGAGATGAAAAATATTACTATCGAGATAACCGTTTTAACTCCTCCTGAGTTAATAAAAGTTGAAAATCCAGCTCAATATCCTTCAAAAATAGAGATTGGAAAAGATGGGCTCATAATAGAACTAGGATTCAGAAAAGGATTGTTACTACCACAAGTAGCAGTAGAGGAGAATTGGAATGAAGAAGATTTTCTTTGCTATACTTGTAGAAAAGCTGGTCTTCCTCTAGACTGTTGGTTGGATAATCGTGCTATGATTTATAAATTCCAAGGGCAGATATTCTCTGAAACAAAGCCCGAAGGGGAAATAATTGAAAAAACTTCATGAGGTAAATATATGGAAATAGACCCATTCATAGAAGCGGCCACATCATTATTTGAAAACATTGGTGCAGACGCTATACTAGTTGAAGTTGACTCAAATAAAGACATGGAAAAAATTCAAGAATTTATATCTTCAAAAAAAATAAATTTATTTGGAGTATCTTCAAATGAAAAAATTAAGAAAAAATTTGATAAAATTATTTACGTACCGGGAATATTGAAGAAAATCACGACAAGATTGGAGTTTGCTATTTCTGCCGCCCTCATGCAAGAATTACTAAAAAATGAAGATAAAATAATTTATGTTGGTAGAATAGATAGTGAATCTCATAATTTCATTGTTACGAGAAGAACAAACCAAGTTAATGCTAAAGGTATTTACGAATTATTCTTCTCTCTAAAAAATGTAAAAACTGAAGTTATTTATTCAGTTCTTTCTATTGCAGTTCAACTAGGAAGAAAAGGAAAAGAAGGTAAACCGATAGGCACATCTTTCATTATAGGTGATTGTGGCAACGTAATGCAAAAGTCTTCTCAAATAACTTATAATCCATTTGAACGAAGCTATGTCACTATCAATGATCAGGGAGTACAGAATATGATAAAAGAGTTTTCTAGACTTGATGGGGCATTTATAATTTCTGGTGATGGAAAGCTTCTCGCCGCTTCTAGATATCTCGAAGCAGGCAAAGATGGAATTTCTTTACCAAAAGGACTTGGAGCAAGACACCTTTCTGCAGCTTGGATGACTAAAGTAACTGATGCAGTAGCTATAGTTCTTGCAGAGTCAGATAATATGATCCGTATTTTCAAAAATGGGGAGCTTGTCTGGGAAGTAGACCCTGACGAAGTAAGAGTTGATTAAATGGCATTAGATTTAATATTTCTCGAAATAAGATTGTTCTTTGACACTTTAATTTCTTCTGTTTCAGAAATATTGCCTAGATTGTTATTTTCTATATTTATTCTTATTGCAGGATTTTTTATAGGAAAAGGATTAGGAATAGCTACAAATTCTCTCATGAAAAAGATCGGTGTAGAAAAAGCCATAAATAAAACTGAAGCTGAGAAAATTAGCGAACGCATTGGATTTAAAATTTTAAAAGTTATTGAGCGATTCATCAGTTGGGTAGTTTATATAATTGCAATATTTTTGGCTTTTGAAGTGCTTGATATCCCTGTTTTGAAGGGCTCCATGGGAATGTTTATAGGATATTTCCCAAATATCATCGCTTCATTTTTTGTTGTAATACTTGGATTAGTAGTTGCCGATAAAATTGCCTTATTTGTAGAAAAAGTTTTTGAAGATACTAACATACCGAAATATTGGTTTTTTGGTAAGGGTATTAGATATTTTGTTTATATACTGGTAGGGACAATGGCATTGACCCAATTAAAAATCAGCACGGGGATCATTGTAATAACTATTACAATAATTTTAGTTTTGTGGTCAACTATCACAGTTATTGGATTAAAAAGCATAATTCCAAATTTCTTTTCTGGAATCTTTATCGTTTTCTACAGACAAATTAATGTTGGTGATAAGATAGAAATTGAACAAATGAAAGGCATAGTTGAAGAAGTATCTTTAGTATACACTAAAATTAAAAGAGAAGATGGGAAATACTTACTTATACCCAATTCTAAGATTTTAGATAATGTCATTACAAAGGAGTAATTACATTAAAATTTTATAAAAATTAAACTATATAGAGGCATATGCAAAATAGATTCCAATCTGCTTTGTTGAATAATTACAGTAAAATGAACTGTAAAAGTTAAACCCTTTTTAACCCTATATTTTCATGGTAAGCAAATAGAATTATGCAACAAAGAAAATATAATAATAAACGATTAAAAAAGATACTCGATATCTCAAAAATCATTTTGGCTTATTTGGTCCATTTCATAATCTTCTTTTCCATCAAGAATTATTTCAATTTCCTTTGGAGTCAATAGAGGTTTTTTGTATCTTTTTGAATCATCAACTGCTATTCTTGGACAAGCACATATAATAAAACTGTCATAATCAAATCCGTATAGCTTATCCGGCATGATTTCATCCATGAGTATTATATCAGATTTAAATCCGGATTCTTCTAGTTTATCTTTTATTATATTTGCTAGAGATAATCTTTTTTGACCTCTTTTAGTTGAAACAACAATTCCAAATTTTTTTGAATCTTTTGACCTGAAAATTGCGCCAAATCTTTCTTTTAGGATTTTATCTTTATAGTCGTTCATTGAATAAATTCCATCACTATCAAAAGCAAATACATTTTTTTCTGTTGAGATGGCCACGCCAAGTGGATGGAATCTTCCTTCTCCAACAAATATGTAGAAATCAACTTTATCTGATATGTTTGAGGCAGAAGAAAAGTCGCAACCTAGAACTTGCCCAGGAAATTTGAGCCTGTTGTCTCCTTTTCCAATAAATACTTCAAATCCTTCATCTTCAAGATATTTTTTTACTTTGTCAAGTTCTTTTACATAGTTTACAGTAGCGATTAATCCCACTCTTTTTCCTTCTTTCTTAAGAGCCTCTATATTTTTTTCTAATATTTTCATGTAAGGAAAAATAAAATCGACCTCAACAAATAACAGAGGGATCTCACTTTCAACTGGCAAAGGTGCATGACCAAAATTAACTAGGCAATCACAAATTTCATCAAAATTATAGTCCGGAACATCACATGCCCCGTAATTAAAATTTCCAGATATAATTACCTCGTAACCATTCTTTTTTAATTCATCCGAAATATAGTCTGCATACACTTTTAATCCTTCAGGCAATACTAGACCTACTCTTTTGACTTTTAATTCCTCTAATTTAACAAGAAGATTACCCATACGAAATTCATACTTCAATTCTTTTCCACTCCTTTTTAGACGAAGGTATTTCTATCTCTCCTTTTTCCATCGCTTTACTAAGAGAAGAATAAGAAATATTTTTTTCATTTTCAACTGCATCGATTAAATATAGACCTACGTCTCGTCCCCCAAGAGAGATAACATATTGAATAAAAGCACCTTTTAAGTCTTCTATCCGGACATCTTTTAGATTTGAAGATAGATACTTCATTTTTTCTTTCAAAAGGGGATAATCAAATATCTGATCCTCGAGAGGAGTGTGAGGTTTTGGGATAAATGGATTAAACGATGATTTAGTTCTGATAATCTTACGAGATTGTTTAATGAATTTAATAATCTCATCAAGATCTTTATATTCTTCACCGGGTAGACCAAAAATATAGTATAGCTTCACAGACTTTGAATGTTTTTTGATTAAATTAATCTTTTCAAAGAACTCCTCATCTTTGTAACATTTTCCTACTTGGAACCTTATCGATTCAGAAGACTCAGGAGCCAAAGTTATGGTATCTTGACCTAGCAAGGTAATTGTATTTTCATTAATATCTCTTAATTTCAAAGAAGGCAGGGATATTTGATATCCAAGATTAGTTAATTCAAAAATAACATCCCCAAGATAAGAAGGCATGTCGGATCCTATCAAAGCTATTTTTTCAAATTTAGTTCTTTTCTCTGCTTCTTTCACTATCGATAATAATTCTTCTATACTCCTCTCACGATATGGGCCAAGAGCATTTCCAGTTAAACAAAAAGAGCATCTACTTCTACATCCCCTTGTTATTTCCAGAAGAAATGTTTTATTAAAAGATTCTTCAAAGTCTCCCCATTGGATTGGTTCATATAGGGGGTGATACTCAAGATTTTCTATTCTTCTTTTAATTTTATTTTCCTTGTGAATCTCAGGTATGTATAGGCCTTTTATTTTACCAAATTCGTCGATTTGCTTTTTTGGATTATCAAGGCCAGAATATACTTCTAAGAATTCAATAAGCGACTTTTCTGCATCTCCAATAAATGCAATGTCAAAAACATCATTTAATACAAATGGATTAATATTTAATGGGCCACCCGTTATAACTAGATGATTATCTCTTTTCTCTCTAAGTATGGAAATATTATTTCTTTTTAGGATTCTTAGAAGATTAATTACTCCATACTCATAATTTAGTGAGAATAATAAAGCCTTATAGTTTTTCATCATGTCCTGATTTTCAATTGACCTTTCAAAATCCATGAAGAATCTTTCTATCGAAAAATTCTCTTTCTGATTTACAATATTGTAGACATAATGAAGGCCAAGATTAGAATTTCCAGCTTTATAAAAATCTGGGTAAATGAGTGCAAATCTATTAATTGCTTTTTTTTTAATTGTTCCGTATTCAATAAATCTCATTATTCCTTCCACCCATTTTCTCCTACCAAAGGAACAAATACACATCCGCCATGTTTTTTAGTTTCAAAGTTTCCATCCTTTTTCCTTAAAACTAGTAACTCTTGATAGTATCTTTCCGTCCCTACCGGTGCAATTATCATTCCTTTTTCCTTTATCTGTGATTTCCAGCTATTAGGTATTTGCGGAGCAGCTGCAGTAACGATTATTCTATCATATGGCGCTTCTTCTTCATATCCTTTGGTGCCATCCCCAAGTATTATTCTGACTTTATATCTTGCCCTTTCAAGATTTTCCTTTCCAAAAGTGAAAACTTCAGGTATGCGCTCAATTGAAATTACGTTCTCTTCTCCACATAATTCTGCTAGAAGTGCGGCGTTGTAACCAGAACCTGTCCCTATTTCCAAAATTTTAAGTCCTTTAGAGAGTTCAGATACTTCGAGCATTATTGCTATCATTGAAGGCGCAGAGATAGTCTGTCCCCAGCCAATAGGTAATGGTGTATCAAGATATGCCTCATTTTTCAAGGATTCTGGAACAAAATTACTTCTATCGACAGTTAAGAAGGCTTTTTTAACATTGTTACTTTTGATGTATCTAAATCTTTCAAGAGACGAAACTAATTTCTCTCTTGCATCAATAATCGAACCCATCAAGCCTCCTTCCTCTTTTTGAAGCATATGAACAGTAAATTCTTCTGATATCTGATGCAACGGCAGACGATTCATAACCATGGGCTCCCAATATCTTTTCGATTATCATATCATATCTATCTATTGTGATATTGTCCCCTTTTGAAAAGACTTCATCCTTTTCCGCAAAGGCTCTAAAGGATAGGAATCCACTTTGGTCCTTTAGAGTAATTTTTAGAACAACAGGAAGATCTTCAGGAATTAAATATAATGTCTGGATATCTTTAGCTATAACGGAATCTGATTTTATTTTTGCATCTATATGATTAACCAAATATTTTTTTCCTTTGATATCAATCAGTTCACCTACTTCGAATACTTTGTTCTCATAGGCTTCAATTAGTTTCTTTTCAGATTGTTCGAAACGAGATATGACTGCATTGATTTTGATTTTTACAACTTTATCAACTACTATTTGGTATATTTCGTTACAATCACTACATTTTCTTAATTCTTGTCGCCCCCTCTTATTTAAAACGACATAATTTTTATGATTACACACAAAATAACAAATATTTTATCGTTAAAATAGTTATCGGAAGAAAAATATGGCCTTTAATATTAACATATTATTAAAAATAATATGCAATTTACCATAAATTATAAAAAAGGAGACAGTCAAATAATAACAGCCGGAGAGCTTTGATGATAAAAAGAATAGCAGGACTATCTGTATTAGGTTTAGCCTTAATTATAGGAGGATATTTTTCTGTATATTTCAGCTTAATTGGAAGTCCTTCCATGCTTTTAATTCTCTCTGTAATAATAGCCGTTCTTTTTATTCTTGGAATATTCATACTTATAATAGATTCTAAAGAAAGAAAATTAAATAAAGAAAAAAAGATAATTCTTGAGATGATAAAAAAGGCAAGGGTTGCTCAGGAGAGGCAAGAATATACTGGAGCTTTTGACGATTTAAGGAAAAGAAGGATGTATTAGACAACTTTAAAATCAAAAACAACGTGCCATACTCCTGGAGAAAATTTCTTTATTCTACGGTAATATATTGGTTCAGCCTTTTTATCTTTTTCAGCTAAAATTTTATTTATTTCTGATTTAAGGTTAGATTCATTCTTCTCAGGGATTGTATTATGGTAGTGAATTACTCCGCCTTCTTTTATGAGTTCTAGTGCCTTTAAAAGAAACTTCTCATCGTCAGAAAAATATCCCATAATAATCCTATCTGCTTTGAAATCCGGATTAAAATCAAGACAATCTATATTAAAAGGGAATATCTTATCAGTAAGTTTATTCAATTTAATATTATCCAAAAGAATTTGATAGCTATCTGGATTTTTTTCTAATGCCCACACCTTGGATTGGCCATATTTTGCGATTGGTAATGTGAAGTAACCTATGCCACAGAACATATCTATAACACGTTCATCCGGTAAAGTTACATGAGCCATCCTTATTCTCTCGGCTATATTTCCCGCTGAAAACATGACTTTAGACAAATCTATTTTATACAGTATCCCGTTTTCCTTATGTATAGTGACAAAATCATTTCCAACTATCTTATTAAAATAAGGGCGCCTAAATTCCCCAGATATATACCCCTTCTCAAGAACAGTTTGACACTCAAAAGTTTCATAAAAACTATTTCCAATAAAATCCCTAAGATTTTTGTATTCACGAGGAATAGTTAAGATTATAATATCCCCAAGTTGCTCGTAACTTTTCATTATTTTCTTTATATCTGTGTCTGGAATCTTTGAATTAAGCAATTCTCTGAGATTTTTTATTTTTTTATCTTCCACGTTAAGAATTAATCCAAAATACATAAAAGGTTTTCAATTAAGAAGTATTATGGGTAGTTTTGTTCTTAATGGAAATGAAATAAAAAAACTAGTGTTGGAAAATCAATTAATTCAGAACTATATAGATTTAGATATTCAAATAACTCCAAATGGTTTTGACATGACCGTTAAGGAGATTCATAGTATAACATCTGGAGGAGCAGTAGATTTTAGCAATGAGAAAAGAAAACTATCAGAAACTAAATTGATGGAATTTATTGATAATTTTGTTTTTCTTCAAAAGGGGTCTTACAAGATAGTATATAATGAGATAGTAAACATTCCAAAGGATCTCATCGCACTTGGAAGACCTAGGTCAACCCTATTAAGATGTGGGGCAAATGTTGGAACTGCAGTTTGGGACAGGGGTTACAGTGGGAGAAGTGAATCTTTACTAACTGTTGAAAATGAGAAGGGACTTACTATCTTCAAAGATGCTCGAGTCTTACAGCTAGTATTCATGAAAACATTGGCTGATGATTCTTTATACAAAGGAATATTCCAAAAAGAGAATATATAATTCAAAGTAAAACGTGATCTTCAATTGCAAGGATGTTGTTTCTTCTTATAATTGCTACACCAATCCTCTTGACATCCTCACCACGGATAACCTGGGCTTTTTCTAGAACTAAATTAAGCTCTAAATCATACCCCACTAGTACGCCATCGATTTTTCTGCCGTCTTTCAGAACCAAGGTAACATTTTCTCCTATGTTCTTGTGGACTATGTCAAATGGTTTTTCAGCTCCTGCGCTCTGGTATTCCTCTTCTTGTTCTTGCTCAAAGTTCTCTTCGTCGTACATAAAAAGAATTTAATAATGTCCTTTAAAAGAATTTGCCTATAATTTGATTAATATTCTATTCCTTCCCTTGCATTAATGCTTTTCTGATATGGATGCTTAATTTCTTGAATCTCAGATACTAAATCTGCAATTTCAATCAATTCTTTAGGAGCAAATCTTCCTGTAAGAACAACTTCAACATTTTCAGGCTTATTTTTTAGCATTTCAATTACATTCTTTAATTTTATCAGATTAAAATGTACTGCAATGTTAATCTCATCAAGAATGACTATGTCATATTTTCCTTCGTCTATGGTTTTTTTAGAGAAGTCAAATGCATCGTTTGCAAGTTTTATATCTTCTGGTGCTGGATTCTTAAAATTTATAAATTTAGGTTGCCCAAATGACCTAATATCTATGTTTTCTATTTTTTCTATTGCAAAATGTTCTCCATAAGAATTGCCTTGCTTGAGAAATTGAATAATCATTGTCTTAAGGCCTCTACCTGAAGCTCTTAAAGCTAGACCATATGAAGCTGTACTTTTTCCTTTGCCGTTACCGGTATAAATTTGAATTAATCCTCTCATGATACCCTATTGATTTTATCCGTTATACTTTAAAAAATAAACTATAGATAAAAATATTGAGAATTCTTTAATGAAAAGCAAAGACGTTTAAATAGAGACAGTTCCCTAATCTTTCTTAATGATAGAGTTTGTAGATGTTTCCAAATTTTTTGGTGATCATAAAGCTTTGGACCATGCCAATATCAAGATAGAGGACGGTATCACAATAGGAATAGTTGGTCCAAATGGAGCGGGAAAAACTACACTAATCAGATTATTGTGCGGTATATTGAAACCTACTTCAGGACAGATACTTGTAGATGGACTTGATTTACAAAAGCATCCAACAGAAATTAAGAAAATAATAGGTTATCTACCTGAAGAACCAAATCTTTACGAGAGGCCAAAAGCAGGAGAACTATTAGAATATTTTGGATTGTTATATGGGGTGCCTAGAGATCAAATTGAAAAAAGAGTTGATGAACTCCTAAAACTAGTAGGTCTCTCAGACAGAAAAGATTGGAGAGTATCTTCATTTTCAAAGGGCATGCGACAAAGACTTGCAATTTCAAGAGCTTTGATTCACGATCCGAAGATTATTGTGTTTGATGAGCCCACTATGGGTTTAGATCCTCTAACATCGAGAAGAATCAGGGATTTTATAAAAAAGCTAAAAAAAAACAGAACTATTATTTTATGTACTCATTATATGTATGAAGCAGAACAGCTTTGTGACAAAATTGCTATTATTGATAAAGGAACCATAAAGGCCTTTGATACAATTGAAAATCTAAAAAATGCCTATATCAAAGAAAAAACTTTCAAGGTAGGATTAAAGAACATGAATAAGGGGATTTTAGAAAAAATTTCTAATGACCATAAATTAAAGATATTAGAAAAAGGCGAGAACTATCTTTTGGTTAAGGCAAAGGAATACAAAGATCTAAAATACATACTTCAGGAAGAAATAATTTATTTTGAAGATTTAACTCCATCTCTCGAAGAGGTCTTTATTGAACTTGTTGGAGAAAAAAAATGATTGAACAAATGGTAAAATGGGAGTTAAGGAGGCTTTTTAAGAATAGAAAATTCAAAATAGCCTTTACTCTACAGCTTCTTGTAATAATCCTAATAATTCCTCTTTTTGGAAGCTATGTCAAGGCTCTCGAAGAGGGGGGATTTTTCAATCTTTCAGTTGGGGGTAAAGGATACCTCCCAATCGGAGTTTCTTCTGAAAAAAATTCTTTAACGGAAATAATATCACAGAACAAAAGGTTTGAGATAGTATGGACTGACCAAACTAACGGTATGGAACTTTTAAGGTCTGGTAGAATCTCAGCACTTTTAGTTTTAGAAAAAGATTTCGAAGAAAAAATGAGAAGTTACGGCTCTTCATCAGTTGAAGTTTATGTTAATACAAATAATCCTAAGAGTGTTTCTGCCTATTCAGAATTAAATAGTATTCTTCTTGGTTTTAGAGACGGTGCAGTTGAAACTAGGATAAGAG
>LNGD01000005.1 GCA_001587675.1 Candidatus Methanofastidiosum methylothiophilum | reverse complement strand
CCTGGCATGAATATATAGGGTTTATAAAGGGTTTAAGCTTTGCGGTTCATTTTAGCTCAATTATTCAACAAAGCAAAATTAAAAATAAAATATTTAAGAATATTCCTCTAGTCCTAGCCTCTTTAAAGTTGCTTTTGTTGGAACTCCTTTTCTATCCCAGCCTCTAAGATCATAGTATTCATCGAGCATTGTGTCAAGTTCTTTTTGAGTTGTGTACATTCCTTTTGAAGTACCAGATGGGATTGGCTCATTCATTACTCTCCATGGTAGTGTGTCACCGTCTCGAGCTTTTCCTGATTCTCTGATTGTAAATAATCTCTCCAATGTATAAATTCTCTCGGCCATTGTCCTTACTTCATCTAAAGTGGTGTCCCATCCAGTTACTGCATTTATCCAATCTGAATGAACTTGAGCAACAGATGTTCCATATATCTTCTCTTCAAAGTGGCAAACTACAAGTGAATCTCCTAGGCATGTCCAGTTCTGTGTATTAAAAGCATTTAATGCTCTACCTTCTGTTGTTTTTCTCTTCTCTGGAGGTAATCCATATTCTATTGGTCTTGCATCATGGTGGCTTCCTCCTCGAGGAGAGGTTGCGTATCCAACAGACATTGTCTTTTGAGCTCTTGGAGAGTGACCTGCTGGCTCAAGACCTTTTACATGGAATGCATACTTATAGGCATCACCGCCTATTTTTTCTGCAAGTGCTCTAGTTCCCTTTCCAATTAATTCACCGAATTCCCCTTTCTTTTCTCCAATTATTCTAACAAGTTCTAAGAGGTCTTCTCCATTTTCAAATTTGTAAGTTTTTCCGCCTGTATCCTTTTCTGTTAAGAGTCCTCTTTCCATTAACTCCATAACCATTGAAGCAGTTACACCTGCAGAAATTGTATCTATTCCATACTCATCTGATAGTCTATCAGCAGCAATTATATAGTCAACATCACCAATAGCGGGCATGCTTCCAAAGGAGTATTGGGTTTCATATTCAGGCCCCTCTGAAACATCATCCCACTTATTTACTTTGAAATCTTTTGCACAGTGGATGCAACAGCTGAAACATGACCTGTGTCTAATCAAATGTTGCGTATTAAGTGTTTCTCCACCAATTGCATCAACATGTTCAAAAGTTTCAAACTGCATATTTCTTGTTCCCATGCCCCCAAATGCATTAATACTTGCTGGAAGTGCAGTAGTTCCATATTTAGAAAGTCCTGCTAAAGTTTCTTTTGCTTTTTGAGCAAATTCTCCATAAAGCGCCTTTACTTTTCCCATATCTGCTACTTTAACATCTTTGTCTCCATATATAGCTACTGCTTTAAGATTCTTTGATCCCCAAACTGCCCCATTACCACTTCTTCCTGCGACCCTGGTATCGGTGACAATTGAAGTCATAGGGACTAGTTTTTCTCCGGCTGGTCCGATACATGCTATCTTGTATTCCGGCGTTAACTCTTTTTTGAGCCTATGCTGAGTTTCTATTGTTTTGACTCCCCAAAATCTATCGGCTTCTCTAATTTCAACTTTGTCATTATTAATAACAATCATTACAGGAGAAGCTGCTTTACCTTTAATAACAACGGCATCGTATCCTGCATATTTTAACATTGCGGCTAGTCCCCCACCTGCACTACTGTCTGCAAGAAGTCCAGTCTGAGGAGATTTAGCACCAAAGTGAGTTCTACCTGCACCATGCGCCAAAGTACCACTCAAAGGACCTGATGCAAAAACAGAAACCGCTTCAGGAGCTAGAGGATCAGTTCCTTTTTTTAGACCGTCATAAAGGTATTTTATAACAAATCCATTTCCGCCAAGCCATTTTCTATAAAATTGTTCATTTGGAGTTTCTACTTCAGTTTTTCCAGTTGTAAGATCTATATGCAATATTTTACCTGCATAACCATAAACCATTTTATTCACCTACCGATAATGCATTTTTTGGACATATCTTGACACATTCAGGGTCCCCTTCACATAAATTACATTTAATTGGGAGTTTGTAATCTTTATGCCAATAAATACCATTATATGGGCAAGCTTTAACACACAATCTACATCCAATACATTTATCTTCAATAAGAACTACTCTTTCTAAGTCTTGATCAATTACTAAAGCATCAGTTGGACAAGCTTCAACACATGGAGCATCATCACATTGTAAACAAACGTTATATTTAGGTGCGGCATAATCTTCCGTTTTAATTCTGATTCTAGATTTTTTTGGATTAAATGCATCGTACCACTTTGATGAACAAAATAGTTCGCATAGATTACAGCCAGCGCATTTCTTTTCATCAAAAACTATATGTTTCATTAAAATTACCCTCCTAAAGTTGTTTTTTTTAATAATTATTCATATAAAAGAGTTTCGGAATTAACGATATGTTCAAATAAATATAACGTAAAATATATTTATTTATATCTTTTGCCTGTTTTTACACATTCTTTACAAATTTGCCCTTCTGAAATACAAGATATGCATATTGTTCTTCCACAAAGTCTACATATATACGGATAAATGATCTGTTTCCCACAAATCATACATTGCATATTTCCTCCTATGTGTACACTTCACACCCACTTGAAGTTACAATCAAGCTGTTTTCAGCCTGAGATACTAAACCTCCTTCGCTATCCACTAAAACATTGTAAGGATAAATAGAATTTGCTCTAATAAGATTTCTTAAAGAGAAGTTAATTTTAAGGCCAGCATGATTTTTTTCTAGCCATCTTTCAGCAAAAGGTAACGTTTTATAGTTTTGTTTTATAACACTCAATAATTTCTTTGAAGTAGTATCTCTTAAAGGTCTATCTTGTAAATACTTGAAAATATATACTTCTTCGGAACTTTTAAGTTTTCCAGCTTTTGTCGATGCAAACGGTTCTATTGCTAAAGTATCGCCTTCTTTAAGCTTTGATCCGGTGTTGCTATTATAATTTGGAATTGTAATTCCCGAATGTAAAATATATGGTTTGAGTCCGTGGCCACAGAGTTCTTTAATGGGATTAAAATTAAATTCTTTAATAGTATCTTCAATTATTTTTCCTATGTAATTAGTCTTAACTCCAGGCTCAACAACAGCTATTGCATTTTTTAGAGCCTCTTGAGTTGCTTTTATAAGATCATCATCAGATTCACCAACTTTAACTGTATAAGCAGTATCTGCAATACATCCATCAATATGACATCCAATATCTACTTTAACATAGTCACCAGTTTTAAGTACTAATTCAGTGTTAAGATTAGGCGTAAAATGAGCTGCTACATTATTAATAGATATATTACAAGGGAATGCAGGAAATCCACCTAATTCGATGATCTTATTTTCGATAAATTCAGCTAAATCTACTACTTTATACCCATTAATAACTAATTTACGAGAATCTTCCTTAACTATTTTTAATATATCTCCTGCTTTTCTATAGTTATCAAAGTAATTATTGTCTTGCATAGATAAAATATTATAGTTTTCATTTAAATTATTATTTATAGAGAGACCCCTTTATTTCCACTGGAAATTAAATTTTTATAATTCTTATTTATATAAAAAGTAATTTTTTATAAAATCCCAATTCTTTATCTTTTTTTAGGTATATATATTTTTCTATTCATTATTATCAATTGTGCAATCTACGATGAATACACTAATCAAAGAAGACTTATCAAAATATATTAGTCATTTCAAAATAAAGCTAAATTTTACTCGATTTTAAATTATTGGTTCAATTCAATTTCTTTTCAAGTAAATTTTTTTAAATATTTCAAATCTCCAGTGGAAATAAAGGGGTGGGAGAAATATATAAAAAGGATACATATTACACAAATAATAAAGTGATGCGTTTGAATCAAGAGAACGGAGAAATACCATTGAAATACGATGACAACACCAAAACAAAAAAATTCTTCGAAGTTTGTGATAAAGAAGAACTTCAGTATACAATTGCCTCTAGTATCGAGGATCTTGTTTCAAATAAACAATCGTCTCTAGACGAATTATTTGATGAACTTCTTTTATCAAATTCAATTTTTAAAAATAAAGAAGTATTACGTCATTCTTATACTCCTGATATTTTACCTCACAGAAAAAATGAAATCGAAAAACTTGCGTCTATTCTAGTTTCTGCTCTTAAAGGAGAAACACCATCTAATATTTTTGTTTATGGTAAAACTGGAACTGGTAAAACCGTTGTAGTAAAATATGTAGGTAATGGTCTTGTAAAGAAAGTTGGCGGTAAAGCTTTCTTAAAAACATCTCCTACAATTGATACCAATACCGGTTTACCTAAGCCCGATCTTAGTTCAGTAATAAAGCTAGACATGCCAATTACTTTCATTTATATAAATTGTGAGGTTGTGGATACTCAATACAGACTTTTATCAAAATTAGCTGAGTATTTTGGGCAATCTGTTCCTCTTACTGGTTGGCCTACAGATAAAATATATGATGTTTTTTCTCAAAGTCTTGATAATGAAAAAAAGCTTGTTATAATTATCCTTGATGAAGTTGATCAACTCTTAAAAAAAGGTGGCGACGACGTTCTTTATAATCTAACTAGAATTAACGGCGATCTTGAAAATGCAAGAGTTAGTATAATAGGTATATCTAACGATTTAAAATTTATTGAGTTTTTAGACCCAAGAGTAAAAAGTTCATTGGGAGAAGAGGAAATTATTTTTCCCCCATACGATGCCCCGCAACTAATGGATATCTTAGAAGACAGGTCAAAAATATCTTTCAATGAGGGAGTTATAAGTCCTGGAGTAATCCCATTATGCGCAGCATTTGCAGCTCAAGAACATGGAGATGCTAGAAGGGCTCTTGATTTATTGAGAACTGCAGGTGAAATAGCTGAAAGACAAAATGCAAAAAAAGTTACAGAACCGCATGTTAGACTTGCAAAAGATAAAATAGAACAAGACAGAATATCTGAAGTAATTAAAACGCTTCCAACCCAATCAAAACTAATACTTTATTCTGTTTATCTCCTTGAAAAATACATGCCTGGCGAGATTATCACAGGAGATGTATTTAATATTTACAAAGACTTGAGTAACATTCTAAAATTAGATATTTTAACTCAAAGAAGAGTTTCAGATTTAATTTCTGAATTAGACATGCTTGGAATTTTGAATGCAAAAGTTGTTAGTAAAGGTAGATATGGCAGAACAAGGGAGATTTCTTCAGGAGTACCCCCAAATCAAATTAAAAATCTTCTTGAAAATGACTTTAAAATAAAAAAAGTTTCAAGTTACGTACCGCCTATACAGCATAGATTGATATAAATTTAATATAAAAAAGAAAAGTAAATTATTTAACATTTACTTTTAATGCCTTTTCTTTTTCTTCAGCCTTTTTCATTGTAATCTCAAGAACACCATTGTCAAATTTAGCTTCTGTTTCTTCAGGTTTTATCCCACTTGGCAATGGGATTGATCTGTAAAATCCTTGGTATCTTCTCTCTTGGTAGAAATATCCTTTCTTTTCATCTTCTTCCTTATTTTCAAATTTTTTCTCAGCTTTTATTTCAATTGAATCCTCTGTTACTTTTATATCAATGTCATCTTTTGATATACCTGGCATTTCTAATTCCATTATAAATTCATTTTCAGTTTCTTTAAGATCTGTTAGGGGTCTTCTATATCTTACTACATCACCTTGTTTAGAGTCTCCAGAAACTAACAAAGGCGTTCTTCTCCAAAATTCTGGAAACGCTCTTTCAATTTCTTCCTGCATTTTTCTCATATCTTCCATTATATCGAACCATGCCATTTTACCACCTCTTAGATTTTATACACAATATGTTAACTTAACTTAAAGTATATAAATCTTTCGCTTTCATTTTTAAAATACTTTTTCCTAGAATTAATAATTTATTTAACTAAATATACTCTATTCTAATATGTGAAAATAAATTCACGGAAAATATTATAAGTAAAAATAACATCAGATTCTTATGGAAGATAGTAATACTAAAAAAGGACAGTCATGTAACATAGGATGTCCATTTTGTTCAAAGGAAGGTATTATAATTGCAGTTATCGGGTTGGTTTCAGCTTTTCTTCTTCCACCGAATTTAGCATATATAGGATTTTTAATATTTGTTTCTGCCTATTTCTTACCAACTATAAAAAGAATTATTGCACAAAGGCAATAATTTTAAGTTTTATTATGTAAATTGATTTGCGAATTTATATAATACGATGGGCCACCACCTCATATTTTCACTTTCCATTCCCTCCCCATAACTTGTCCCATTTCTGACGATTATCAAATCTTTTTCAGGAGAGATATAGATATATTGCCCATGATTGCCTTCTGCATAAAAATCATAATTTTTCTCATCTCTTTTAATACCCCACCACATTAAAGAATAATAACCTCGATATTCATTAAAAATTGGATTTGAAGGATAATAATCATTGTCATCTGGGATATATGGGGCCGTTGAAGCAACAGACCATCCGTTAGAAATAATTTGTTTCCCATTCCAGTTACCTTTTCTGAGGAATAGTCTTCCGAATTTAGCAAAATCTATAGCTCTACAATTAATACCAATTTCCATGTTCTCAAAATCATTTGAATCTACACTCCATGATCCTTCATATTCCATACCTATTGGTACCCATATCTTCTCTTCCAAATACTTAGAAACAGATCTACCAGTTGCTCTTTCAAGGATTATACCTAACAAAAGTGGATTGTAATTATTATACACAAACATTTTATTTGGGTCTTCTTTTATTTCAGTATTATCTAAGGCTAATTTCCTAAGATTAGGTGCAAAATAAGTATAAATATCATCAGGTGGTTCTTTGTATTCTAGCCCTGACGTCATATGCAACAGATCTATAATTTTTATTTTACTAAATCTCTCGTCTCTTTCTATTAATTCTGGGATGTAATCAGTTATTGGGTCGTATACTGATTTGATGTACCCTTCATCAATTGCAATACCTACAAGTGCAGAAGTGAATGATTTCGCTACAGAGAAGGAAGTTACTATAGATTCTTGAGTATAGTTGTTATAATATTTTTCATATACAATTCTATCTTTATGAATTACAATAAATGAAGTTGTATCGGTCTTTTCAAGAAACTGATCTAAATCCCCCACTTTTTGGTTATTTCCATAGGATATATTATAAAAACGACTTTTTACAATACTCTCGACATTGTTTTCAGTAAATTTGAATGGATTTGAGCTCGTGGCTATTCTATGGTAAGGAAATTTTTGATAGTGATCAACATTTCCAGGGCCATAACGAATTACTCTTCCAATGGTAGTATTAGTGTAACTTATTAGATTTAATGACAGCAGAAAAGCAATTAATATAAATAATAAGTATTTCTTTTTTGACATATTTATCCTTTCTTAACTTAATTTTTTATTCAATTTTAAATATTTATCTAGAGTTATACACTTTCTCATTGATAACCTTTTAATATTAAAATCATCTTTTTCAATTGTGATTAAATGAGTGATGATCTTCAAAAAATTGCACTTAAATATGCTCTTATTAACGCTTTTCAGTATGGAGGCAATCCTAGCCCTAAAGCTGTTACAGGCAAAATAATGGCCGAGCTCCCTGAAATGCGGAAACAATCAAAGGATGTCATAGTATCTGTAGAAACTGCTGTTAATCAAATATCTAAAATGTCTCCTAGTGAAATTGAAAATAAGTTAAGAGAGATTTTCCCTGAATTTTTTTCTGAAAAACCTAAAGAAAAAGAATCACCAAGAGAATTGCCACCTTTAGAAGGCGCAGAAATGGGAAAAGTAGTTACTAGATTACCTCCTGAGCCTAATGGATATCCCCATATTGGTCATGGAATGTCATTTTATTTCAACTATTACTATGCTAGAAAATATAATGGTAAGGTCATTCTAAGATTTGACGACACTAACCCCAAAAAGGAAAAACTTGAGTATTATGAAGCAATCAAACAAGATTTGAAATGGCTTAAAATAACATGGGATGAAGAGCGAAATATGTCCGATGATATGGAACTCTATTACAAATATGCTAAAGATTTAATTAACATGGGTAAGGCCTATGTATGTAACTGTGATGCAGAATATGTATCTAAATTGAGATTTGAATCAAAAAATTGTCCATGCGTTTCTAATACTGTACAAGATAATCTTTCTCTTTGGAATGAAATGGAATCTGCTGAAGAAGGTAAATATTCTCTCAGACTTAGAGGGGACATGACTTCAAAAAACACTGTCATGAGAGACCCAACTATGCTACGAGTTGTTGATCACCCTCATCCAATTCAAGGAGACAAATATAGAATTTGGCCGGTATATGATTTTGCATGTGCAATCGAAGATTCGGTACTAGGGGTTACTCATGTTTTGAGAAGTAATGAATTTGCTTTGAGAATAGAATTACAAGATTACATACGTGGCCTTCTGAATTTAAGAAATCCAAAAATTATTGAGTATTCAAGATTTACAGTTAAAGGTGCCCCAACATCTAAGAGATTAATAAGACCTTTAATAGAAGAGAATGTTGTTTCAGGATGGGACGATCCCAGACTAGTTACAATTCGTGGCCTTAAAAGAAGGGGTATTACCCCTGAAGCAATTCATATGGTGGCCGAAGAGATAGGTCTTTCAAAATCTGAACCTGAAATTGATTGGTCTCTTATTGAATCACTTAACAGAAAAATAATTGATCCTATTTCAGACAGATTTTATTTTGTAGCAGATCCAATAGCACTCGATGTTATTGATGCTTCTTATCAAACTATTCAATTAAAACGCCATCCTGATTTTGATAGAGGATTTAGAGAAGTCCAGATAACAGGTAAATTTTTCATATCTGCAAACGATTCAAAAGGATTGTCTAAAGGCCAGATTATTAGATTAAAAGACCTTTATAATATTTTCATTATAGACATCCAAGGTAACACAATAAAAGCAATGCACACAGATGAAAAATCTTCTAGAGACGAACTCACAAAGATTAAGAAAATTCAATGGGTTTCAGAAAAGAATGTTAAAGTTTCTGTTGTAGTTCCAGGTATTTTATATGAAGGTGAAGAAATAAATCCAAATTCGCTTCAGACTATACATGGTTACGGTGAAGAAGAAATTGCCAATTTGAATGAAGGCGACATTGCTCAATTTGAACGATTTGGATTCATTCGAGTCGATAAAGTTGAACCTAAAGGAGTTACAGTTATATTGACCCATAAATGAGGCGAGTTATTGGAATTCAAAGAGGCCTCTTTAAGAGAGAGAAAATTATACTATCATGAGGAATGGAATAAAAACGATGTTCCTGAATTCATAATCGATCGTATACATGAAAGAGAATTTGCTTTTGACCACGATGGCAATGGGTACAATGATAGATATAAAGAATTTAAGACTGTGGACCTATTTGCTGATTTTTTAGTAAAGAATTTTCCTTACGCTGTATGCACAAGTGTTTCATTTTATTCTAATCCCAAAAATAGAGAAGAGTGGAAAGGAGCAGAACTAGTATTTGATATAGATGCAAAAGATCTTGCTGTAAAAAGCTGTTATTGTAAAGAGGGTCAAGTTTGTGAAAAATGTTTAACCGAAGCAAAAGAAATTGTTTTAAATATTAAAGATACTCTTATAGGTGATTTAGGCGTTAAATATCTATCTTTAGTATATTCAGGTCGTGGTTACCATCTTAGAGTTTATGATAATGAAGTATTATCCCTAGAAAGAAGGTCAGAAATATTGGAGTATGTTACTGGATCTAAAAGACCCAAGGAACAAATAATGTTTCTTTCACACGGTTATCCTGCTGTATATCGAAAAATGTTTGTTTTGACTTTTAAAAAAATGAAAGAAAATGATTTGCCTTTTAATAAAAAAGTTGTTGACAATCTTTTAACAGAAAAAGATATTATTATCTCTAAAATACTAAATTGTAATCCAAATTATTTGGATTTAAAAGGCATTGGTGATAAAACTAAAAATGAATTTTTAACACATATTGAAAAAATAAATGCATCATTAGTTGATGGAAAGGTAACTGTCGATGTAAAAAGAATTCTAAGACTTCCATCAACCCTTCACTCAAAGGTATCAATGAAATGTGTTGAAATAAAAAACATTGAAAATTTTGATCCGTTGAAAGATGCCGTTCCGAAATTTGTTTTTGAAAGAAAAGATTAGATTTACCAAAAACTTTTAAAACGTTTAAATTTATTGTTTTCATGGTTTCTGAGGTGCCTGAAGAATACAATCCAGTATCATTAGAGACAAAGATTCTAAAAAACTGGAATGACATAGATATCTATGCCAAATTAAAGGAATTACGAGCAAATGGCCCTAAATTTTACTTTCTTGATGGACCGCCTTATATGAATGGAACGCCCCACATAGGTCATGCAAGAACTAGGGCATTGAGAGATCCTGTTCTCAAATACAAGTCAATGAATGGATATAACGTCTGGCATCAACCTGGATTTGATATGCACGGTCTTCCTATAGAAGTAAAAGTCGAAGAAATTTTAGGTACCAAGACAAAGAGTGACATCGAAAAGATAGGAACTGAGCTTTTCATAAAATCCTGTAAAGAAAGAGGACTTTCATTTCTTAAAATTTGGATTGATTTTTATAAAAGATTTGGAATGATAGGTGATTTTAATAATCCCTACATGACCTTAACAAATTCATACATAGAATCATCATGGTATTTCTTTAAGAAAGCTTGGGAAAAAGGTCTATTGTATAAAGGCAAGGCCACTGTAGCTTGGTGTCCTCGTTGTGAAACTCCACTTTCTGGCTATGAAGCAACTGATGAATACAAAGATGTAGAAGACGACTCTATATATGTTAAGTTCCCTTTAATTGATAAGAAAGATGAATTCGTGATAATCTGGACAACAACTCCATGGACCATACCAGCAAATGTCGCCATTGCAGTTAATCCGAAATACGATTATGTTAAAGTTAAAGTCGGTTCTGAAGTATGGATTGTTGCAAAAGAGCTTTTAGAGAAATTGATGTTGTTATTTGAAATAGATAATTACGAAGTTGTTGAAACTATTAAGGGAAAAGATCTTCTTGGCCTTAAATATAGGCATATTCTAGAAGATGAAGTACCTATTCACAAACAATTCAAAGAACTAAATGCACACACAATTATTGTAAAGGACTATGTTACCTTGGAAGATGGTACAGGATGTGTGCATACTGCTCCCGGTCATGGGCCTGATGATTATAGTGCTGGAGTTGAATTCAAACTCCCTATTTTTTCTCCAGTTGATGAAACTGGAAACTTCACTGATGAAGCTGGAAAATACAAAGGTATCTATATAAAAGATGCTAACGATTTAATAATTGATGATATAGAAGATAAAGGCTTCCTCGTATTAAGAGACTCTATATTTCACAGATATGCTCACTGCTGGAGATGCAAATCTCCTTTATTATACAGAGCTTCTGATCAATGGTTCATAAGGGTTGAATCAATAAAAGAGCAGATATTAAAGGAAAATAAAAAAGTTAAGTGGGTACCCGATTGGGCCGGAGAAAAGAGATTCCATAATTGGATTGAAGGTGCTAGAGATTGGTGTATATCTAGACAAAGGTTCTGGGGAATACCTTTACCAATATGGGAATGCTCCTGTGGAGAAGTTAAAGTCATTTCTTCATTAGAGGAGATATCCTCAATGGGAGGGAATATACCTGAAGATCTTCATAAGCCTTATATTGACTCAGTTATTTTAAAATGCCCTAAATGTTCGGGGGATATGAAACGCGTTTCAGATATAGCGGATGTATGGTTTGATTCGGGAGCATCTACTTGGAGTTCACTTGGTTATCCTAAAAACAAAGAATTATTCTCTGAACTTTATCCTGTGGATTTCATAACTGAGGGTCTTGACCAGACAAGAGGCTGGTTTTACACATTAATGCTTGAAAGTTACATTGTATTTGACAGAGCTCCCTATAATCAAGTTCTAATGAATGATTTTGTTTTGGATCAATTTGGACAAAAAATGTCTAAATCACTAGGAAATGTTGTGGATCCAAAGGATGTAATAGCTAAATATGGGGCCGATGTTACAAGATTTTATTTATTATGGGAAATAGCTCCATGGGACAAGTTAAAATTCAACTGGGAAAATGTTGAAAGCATATATAGAACATTTAATATTTTATGGAACGCTTACAAATTTGTTACATTATATATGTCCTTGGATAAATTTGATGTTAATACTCCTCTAAGTGACTTCAATAAACATCTTCGAGATGAGGATAAATGGATTCTTTCTAGAATAAACACTATAACAAAAGAAGTAGAGGATAATTTTGATACTCTTGAACTTCATCTTATCCCTAGAAAGCTAAAGGAGTTTATATTAGAAGACCTTTCAAGATGGTATATCCGTCTTGTTAGAGAAAGAATGTGGCTTGAAGGGGACGACAAAGAAAAAATTAGCGCTTACGTTACAGCCCTGTATGTATTCAAAAGATTATGTAAAATTTTAGCACCAATATCCCCATTTATCTCGGAAGAAATATACAATAATTTCATAGGAGGATCCTCAATTCATCTTTCCGACTGGGATAAACATGACGCTTCTTTGATCAACAAGGAATTGGAAGAGGATATGTCTATTCTTAGAAGCATTATAGAGGGAACACTCCACGCCAGACAAAAAGCTGGAATTAAACTTAGATGGCCAATGTCAAAAGTAATTGTCGAAACTCAAGATAAAAATGTTATTCGGGCAGTTAAAAATTTAGACGCAATATTCAAAAAACAAATAAACGTCAAGGAAATAATACTTGGCGATGTTGTCCAAGAGCTAGAAATTTTACCAAATCATAAATCAATTGGCCCTAAATTTAAAGGAGATGCCAAAAAAGTCGTTGAATTATTGAAAACACATAACCCTTGTAAGATTAAATCTGGTCTAGATAAGGAAAGTTTCTATGACCTCGATGGATTTAAAATATCTCCGGACGACGTTGTATTTAATTATCTTTTGCCTAAGGGCTACGAAATCAGTGAATTTGAAAATGGAAAAGTATATCTATATACTGTAATCACTGACGATTTGAAATCTGAAGCAATATCTAGAGAAGTAATAAGAAGAATCCAAGAAATGAGAAAGCAAGCTAATTTAAATGTTGAAGAATATATACACTCCTATGTTGATTCTTCTTTTGAAAAAGATTTAAAATATCATGAAGATTACATTAAGAAAGAAACCAGAAGCAAATTACTGTTATTTTCTAAACAAGATAATTTTATAAACAAAGAATGGGATATTGAAGGTGACAAATTTTTAATTGGAATTAAAAAATTGGCTTAATACAATTTTTTTATATTTAAGTTACTCACCAATACTATTTTCTAAATTAAATATATTTTTAAATCTCAATTTTTTTTTAATAGATATAAACAAATCTTTTATATCAAAATGTAGATTTTGGCTTGATATCATGCCCTCAAATGTTACTCCTGAATATCTAAAAGCTGAAGACGCTTACAAATTAGCTAAATCGCCAAAGGAAAAATTGGCAGCCCTTGAGCTTATGCTAAGTACAATCCCTAAACACAAAGGTACAGAAAAGATGCAACTTCAAATTAAAAGAAATTTATCCAAATTAAAAAAAGAAGTTGAAAAAGAAAAAGAACTGAAGAAAGGAGGCACTGGGGGCAGCGGAGCTACGTTCTTTGTTAGAAAAGAAGGTGCTGCTCAAGTTGCATTGGTGGGATTACCAAATTCAGGTAAATCAACCTTACTAAATAAACTTACTGGAAAAGACGTTGAAATAGGTAATTATGCATTCACTACGGTAAAACCTATCCCTGCTATGCTCCCTTATAAAGGCATACAGATACAGCTTGTTGATATGCCAGGTTTAATTGAGGGCGTTTCTCTTGGTAAAGGTATGGGCGGTCCGTTAATCAGCGCTATAAGAGCTGTTGATGCAATTTTAATCTTAATTGATTTATCTGTTGATCCAGTGAAAGATTTAGAAATTATTTTATCTGAACTCGAAGCCAAAGGATTAAGAATTAATAAAAAAGTTCCAAACATTGACATTGAAAAGATTCCAACAGGTGGAATTGAAATTATAGGGGAAAATTTCTTAGTGGATTGTACCCCCCAAGATGTTAGAAAAATCTTAATGGAAGAACGAGTTCATAACGCAATAATTACTATTAAAGAAAATGTTACATTGACAGATATATTTGAAGTTTTAGATAGTTCTCTAGAATACAAAAAAGCCATTATTGTTGGTACTAAAGGGGATTTGCCCGGAAGTCGAGAAGGACTTGAAAAAATTCAGAACCATGTAAAAAATTTCAAGATAATACCTGTTTCTGCAATTAATAATGTTAACATTGATATCTTACCCAGTGAAATATTTTCTATTTTAGGTATAATTAGAGTTTATACTCGCTCTCCTGGAGGAAAAATTGATAATGAAGCCATGCCAATGAAAATTGATTCTACAGCACTCGATGCAGCTAAAAAAGTTCATAAAACTCTCTATAAGAACTTTAAATTTGCTAGAGTCTGGGGTGATTCTGCCAAATTTGAAGGTCAAAGAGTGGGTCCAGAACATGTTTTAAGGGACGGAGATATCATAGAAATACACGTCTGATTTCTGCATTAGTTTTCTAAATAGTATAGGCGTAATTATTATTGTAAGAAGTGTAAGGATTACTATTGAGGAATATATCTCATTTGAGATTACACCATTAGTAAAACCATATCTAACTATAGCTAGTTCAAGAGAACCTCTTCCACACATACCAACTCCGACTATAATGGAATCTCTGTTGGTAAGTCGAGATATTTTACTTCCCAAACCGCATCCGATTATCTTGCCACTCATCGCTGCTAAAAATAACAAAGTTATTAGAATGATATTTATTTCTTTATTTTCACGATTAAACAAAAGTCCAATGTATACAAAGAAAAGTGGCATGAAGAAAAAACGCATAAGTGTGTTCATTTCTCCAGTTATCTCATTAAATCTTATTCTAAATGACAACATAGGATCTTCTCTCTCTTTAACTCTGCTAAGTATAAGGCCAGCTAGAAAAGATCCTACAACTTCATGAAGTCCTATAAAAGAGGCAAAAAGAGCAAATACTAATGTAAAAATAAATACTAGCATAATTGATTGATGCTGGTCAACCTTCCACAAAGTATTTTGTAATTTTAGGGCCTTTAGAAGATATCAAAAATTCACTTAGCAAAATCGTTATTACAAAAAACACAAATATCTTTAAAGTCACACTACCTATATCAACTATACTCAATGTGGATTTGTTTATGGCAATTGATGAAAGTAGCCCCACCAGATAAATTGCAATAATATCATCAAAAAATGATGCGCCTAAAAGTATGTTTGAAACTTTTTGATTGTTTTCATTTGTAATTAATCCACCTATAATCTCAACAGCAGTATTACTCAGAATAATTCCTGTGAAAAGTGAAGGGATTAAACCAAATCCTAACAACCAAACAATTGAAAAACACATAACAAATGAAAAAAGAACTCCAAGTGCGCCCACTAAAACTGCCGTATATTTAGCTTTTAATAATTCTTTATACTCACTGGTAAGTCCTGCATATAACATTATCACTAAAAGCCCTATGTCTGCAAGAACTTCAATTTCTTTGCTTGGGTAAATTATTCCTAATAGAAATGGCCCTAAAATTATACCACAGAGTACATGCCCTACAATTCCTGAAATATTGCCCTTTTCAGAAAGATCCCCAAATACTTTTGCGAATAGGAATATCAATAAAATGTTTGTAAGGTCAATCATTAGAGATAACCTCTTTAATCGCTATTCCTAGAATATTTTTTAGTAATTCAGTATCTCCTTTTTTATAGCATAATGGAAGATTAAATATTTCTGAAAATTCTTTACATCTTTTATCGTAAAGGGCTCTGTCTCCAAAATCAAAATCCAAAGCAAGTGTTCTTTTATAACCTGCTCTGTCAAAGACAAGTTTCATTTTATCTATGTTAAATGACCCAACAGTTTCACATGATAACTCTTTCCAGTACTTAGCCCAACCGTAGGTCATAAACCATGTTCCAGGCTGTTCATTTATTGTTTCGATATATTCTTTTCTTGATCCAAGTAATGCACAAACACAATCGTCAACTATCTCACCTTCCCGATCTTTTAATATTGATACAGGAATAGTGAATCTATTTTCCCTCATCAACGATTCTATATCCCCAAGAGAATTACCACAGAGTCCAAAAAACAGTACAAGGTAGTCTACATGCTTTTCTAATTCTTTAGCTGCTTGGATTATTTCCTTTTTTATCAATTTTGGATCAACATGCAAAGCAAGGGGCAACATATATACAAGAATCTCAAGATTATTTTCTTTTTTCAAATATTTTCTGGAGCATAATTCCCTTGCTATCTTAAATTTGTTAGGAGCGAGATTATTCCTTACTATATTTTGGAACTCTTTTGAAGCTTCATTATCGTAAATTATTAATTTGTCTATCTCAGGATAGCTTTCAAGAATTTCCAGTATCTCCTCCTCAAATATCTGACAAACTAATAATCCAATTCTTTTCATTAAAGTCTATCCTCTAATCAATTTTATTAATTCAGTTATATTTGGCTTTTTGCCATACATCAATATCCCAATTTTAAATACTTTTGAAGTAACTTTTGCCATAATTATTAATGAAGCTGTGAGTATAAAGAGCGATATTAAAATGTCTATTAAAGGTACTTCTGATAATAAAATTCTCATTATCATGATTGTAGGTATGAAAGGAGGGACCATACCTAATAGTCTTATGAATGTCATGTTTGGGCTTTGAATAATGCCAAAGAATAGAAGAAGTGGGATAAAAACTACAAATGATACAACTGCAGATATTTGTTGTGAGTCTCTTGTAGATGTTGAAACAGATCCTATCATAGCAAAGATGGAAGAGTAAAAGAGATATCCAAGAACGAAAAATATCATAATAAGAACTCCTTTTTCTAAACTTATCAGTGGTATATTTAATATTTGAGTAACTATTACGATTCCACTAACCCATATGCATATCTGTAATATCCCTAGACCCCCTAACCCAATTATCTTACCAGATAATAGCTCTGTGGGCGATATGGTAGAAAGTAATACTTCAACAACTTTATTCTCCTTTTCTTCTACAATACCGTTTAATAGATACCCTCCAGCATTCATAATAGACATAAATAAGAACAATGGGAGAAGATAGTTACTAACAAAGGAGAAGGGTGTTTCCTTCTCTTCACCGGCCTTTGTAACAGTTATTCTTTCCATTTGAATTGGATTCTTCACTTTGTTAATTGTTTCCTTTGGTACTCCTTTTTCTTCCAATAAATTTTCAATTACAATATCTGAAAGTATTTGTTCAAGATTAATATTTGCTGATGAAAATGAGGATAATTGAATTTTTGAGTAATAATAAACTTTCCCTGAGTGTATAAAATCCTTTGGTATGAAAATATAACTTGATATATTTTTACTTTCAAGAAAGAGTCTTGCATCTTCTACATTCTCAATTTCTTGTAATATATACTCAGTGTATCTCTCTTTTAGTATAGGTAATACTATTCCTGTTTCATCAACTACTCCTAATGTTTCTTTTTCATGAGAAACAGTCTGCATGAATAATAGTGGTATCACCATAGACATTAATAGTATCAATGGCAATAAAAGGGTCAAAATAATGAATTCCTTTCTTTTTACATTTGTTATAAACTCTGTAAAAGCAACAATTTTTGTTTTAGACTTCATTAGTTACGACCTCAACAAAAATACTTTCAAGCGATGATTCAGATATTTCAAATCTTTTAATTTCTCCTCTTTCTAATAATTTTCTTAAGAGTTCGTTATAATCTGAATTCTTTCTTATTTCTATTTCGACTTTATTTCCTTCATAATAGACTTTTTCAATTAGTTCGATATCTTCGAGATTAACGGCCTTATTACCAAATTCAACAGTAACAAAGTTTTTTGAATATTTCTTTTTTACATCATTAATTGATCCATCAATTACTTTTACCCCATTATTAATTAAAAATATGTGATCACAAAGCCTTTCAGCTTCATTCATTTGATGTGTTGAAAAAATAACTGTTTTCCCGGATTCTTTTAATGATAGAATTATTTCTTTCATATTTCTTGCATTTATCGGGTCTAAGCCCACAAATGGTTCATCAAGAATTATGAGATTTGGATCATTTATTAAAGAAATGATAAGTTGAATATTTTGCTGCATTCCTTTAGAAAGCTCTTCTATTTTACTATTGGCCCTATCTTTAAGGCCAACTTTATCTAGCCAAATTTTAATATTACTCCTTGCTTCTTCAGAACTCATTCCTTTTAATCTTGCGAAATAAAGTAAAAGGTCTATTACTTTATACTTCTTGTATAATCCTCTTTCTTCAGGTATATATCCAATTTGGCCTTTTAATTTTTCTGATATTTTCTCTCCGAATATCTTAATCTCTCCCGAATCCGGTTCGATAATACCCATTATCATTCGTATAGTAGTTGTTTTTCCAGCACCATTTGGCCCTAAAAATCCATATATTTTTCCACTCTCTGTGCAGAATGAAAGATTATTAACTGCAATCCGATCGTTAAATTTCTTTGTTACATTCTTTATTTCTATTGTTTTCATTATACTCCCTAATCTTGTTAATTTATTATTAAGGCCACTTTCCCAGCTTCTATTGGTATATTTTTTAATAAATCTATTATTCGCTTTAAATCATCAGGCAATTCTTTTTCAGCATTACATTTCTCAAAATTGTCTAATAAAATACTTGAGGTCACTTCAGCTTCTTTTTGACTTTTCTGTATTTTAGTTAATAATTTATTAGTATTATTCTTATCTAATTCTTCTATTTTCTTTAAAGTAAGGTAAATATTTCTAGATATATTCTCATCTATTTCTATTAATTTAACTAGTTCTTTAATTAACTCTTTAGGAATCTTTTTGTCTTTTATATTTATCAATAATTCAGATGATGATTTAGTGGCCTTTCTTATATTCTCTATTATTTTAGAAAACTGTCCAATATTGATATTATTTGGGCCTATAAATAAGTCCTTTTCATTATATTGCCTTAATTTATCTTCATAGGATTTAGCCTCTTTGTCTAATTCTGATATGATTTTACATTTATCTTCCATTTCATTAGAACAACCCCTTTCTAATAATTTTATAGCTTCTTCAAGAGTTAAAACTTCATCTTTTACTAATTTAATTTGGTGATTAAAATCCTCATAATACGCCTTTGAAGAAGTATCTCCAAACATCTTGAATTTCACCATGTCTTAGCCCCGATATATTGTCAAATCTCTGACTACCTGTATCTTATTCAGTAATATTTATAATTATATTTAATATTTGTTATTTCTTAAGTGATTTAATGGATATTTTGGACTTAATTATCAAACATGATGACAGAGTCTATTTTCCTGATGATGATTCTTATTTATTAATCGAAGCAATTGATCCAAGTGATTCAATAAATGCTCTTGAAATAGGTGTTGGCAGCGGTATAATTTCTATGCATCTTGCTAAAACAGTTAATCATGTTTTTGGATGTGATATTAATCCTTATGCGTTGTCCCTTTCCAAAACAAATGCATCCTTGAATTCAATAAATAATTTATTTCTCTTTGCATCAAATATTTTTTCTTCTTTAAAATTTGGCGCTTTATTTGATATTATAGTATTTAATCCTCCATATTTGCCTGTTGATTCAACCCCGAAGGATTTAATTGATTTGTCCTACAACGGCGGAAGTGATGGAGGACTATATATACGTCAATTTCTCAAGGACTTTAATTCTTTTTTATCCCCAAACGGTAAGGCATATTTGCTTCAATCGTCACTTTATCCATTGGAGAATACGATTAATTTTTTAAATCAAAATAATTTTAGATTTAAAGATAAAAAATTTATAAATTTAGATTTTGAAAGTTTGCATGTCTTTGAAATCAGTCGTCTTTAACACTTTATAATTAAGACATAACTCTTGGTATACTTCTTCTATTTTTGGAGATTCATTAAAATAAATTAGATGAGACAAGCATCTATTACAATCTGATGATCCAAATCCTTTTACGATAATTTCAGCATTATCTTTTTTTAATAACCTGTATGTAATTTCATGCTCATAATTCTCTTTAACTTCTGCTAATATTATTTTAACTATACTTGCTTTTTCTAGAAAATAATCTATATGCCATCTATTAATCTTATTTTCTTTCAGATGATATTTTACTCGTCCAAATCCACCAAGCGCACTCCCATTGTAAACATAATATCCTCTTTTAAAAAAAAATTTACCTAGTTTTCCTATATTAATTTCTCTAGAATCTTTTAGAAATATTATAAGAGAATATGTTCCTTTTTTCATTAATTAAAGCTCAGAATATTTCTCTATAAATTTATCTTTAAGTGCTATCCAATTTTCCAATTTTTCAGGGATTACGTCCATGTAGTATATTTTTTTATCCCCTGCCATTTCTTTAATGAATTTTATATTAGATTCGTTTAGTATATCTTCTACAACTTTATCTCTATCTATTTTATCATATTTTATAATCCACTCAGGTAACTTATCACCATGCATCTTACTCATAAATTGAATATCAATTCTCGAGCAGTATACAACTATTTTATGATTTTTCTTTTCTAGCGCTTTCATTTTTAGTAGATTTATAGCTTCTATTAAGAATAACCCTCTTTCTTCCCATGAATAAACTTTTGTTCCTTCCATTTCTGCGTTCACTCTATAATTTTTATCAAAATAATTTAATAATGCAACAAGTTGTTTAGGATCTTTTATTTTTATTTCATTTGCTTTAATGTTTTTATTATAATCTAAATTGAATTTCTTCATATCCTTTAGGTATTCTTTGAACATTTCGGGCAATAGCTTAGTTGCAGGTTTTATAACTATTTTAACATAATTGCCCTCTAAATATCCATAGATATATATTTTCAAAGAATCACCAGATATTTAATTTGAATTGTCAATATATAAATTTATATATTTGTCTAGCTTAATTGAAATAATGCTCGCTTATTCTTAATGGTAAGATTTATTAAGATAATAACATCTCCTATTTCAAAATACAGAATTTTGAAATACAGGGGGATAATATTGGATTTAGAAACCCAATTATCAAAAAAATACGGGATTACTAGAGAAGATTTAATTAGGGCTATAGAACGTGAGATTAAATTAATAGAATCAAAAGGCAGCGGCGGTAGAAAAAATAGAATTAAGCTAGTTGAAACTGAATTCCTTAAACGAAACTTTATTAGCCCCAAAGCAGCTGAAAAATTTCTTAAAGAAGCAAAAAAACGTATTTCTATGACTTCTTTTTGGAGATTAAGGAAAAATCTTGAAAAAAAAGGAATTATTGTTGATTCTGAAGGGAATATTGTTTCTTAATTAATATTTATTAGTTATTATGTAATATTTATTAGTTATTATCTATTAATTATATTCTTTTTAACCTTTATACTCTGATATATTCGTATTCTAGTCTAGAGATCATTATTTCGACATAATCTAAAAATAATTAAATAAGATTCTTAGCCTATGGGCTTTTCTTGATATAAATTATATGTTTCTAAATCCATAAAACGAACATGATTCTGCATATACCTAGAAGTTCTGTTCTTAAAAGGGTCTACTTCAATTTGATCATACGCTTGATATAAATATTATTTTTATCTTATTAGTTAATAACTATTAATTATTAGCTTCTCAATTAAAAATTTTTTCTATTAATCATATTTTCTTATTTTTTACCAAAATACCCTAGCTAGAACACATAAAAATATACTTCTATAAAGGCATAAAGCTTATAAAGAAATATATTAACTATTAATTAATACATATTATAAAATATTTAATATGTATTATTTGATATATATTAACTATTAAGTAATAGGTGGTATCTTGGAATCAATCGCTGTTTACAATCAGAAAGGTGGAACGGGTAAAACTACTACTACCATAAACCTAGGCCACTCATTAGCTCTAACTGGAAAGAAAGTTCTTATTATTGATATTGATGATCAAGGAAACGATGCTGAATGTCTTGGAGTAAAATTTACTAAGAGTATTTATCATCTGTTAAAAGGTGAAGCCACATTTGAGCAATGTATTGTTAACGCTAGAAAGAATTTAGATCTTTTACCCTCTGATGAAACTATATCCCAAGTGGCCTTGGAAATGGTCGGGTGGAGGAACAGAGAAAATGCTCTAAAAAAAAGATTAGAAGGAATTGAAACATATGATTATGTTTTAATAGACTGTCAGACTGGCTTGGGAATACTAAATGAAAACGCCCTCAATTTTTGTAAGAAATTATTAGTTCCAGTATCTATGGAATACCTTTCCGTTAAAGGTCTGTTCAAAGTAGATAGGCTTATTTATGATTTAAGAGAAGATTTCCAAAAGAATTTGAAAATAGACCTTATTGTTCCAACGTTTGTCGATGAGAGGGTAAAGAGGACTAAGGAATACATAGATTTCTTTGAAACAATGGATCACTTCAAAGGAATCATTAGCCCATATATTAGAATTGACACTAAATTGTCTGAAAGTTTTGCCCATGGTAAAACTATTTTTGAATACTCCTTAAATTCTAGAGGTGCCTATGATTATATTCAATTGTGTAAAAGAGTATTGGAGGGAATTTAATGCCTTTAACTGATGGATTAAAAACTGATTTAGAGAAAGAAATTCAGAGAAGAGTTATCCTTTCAAAGGAAGAAATAGACCATGAAAAAGAAAAAAAAGAGATAATGACACAGCGTTTTACACATACTGAAGAGCCTAAATCACAATATAAAAAGAAAAAAGTAATTAAGAGCTTCTCTTTGGACGAGGAACTAGTAAACGCATTAGATACCCTGATAAAAGATAAATTGGGTATCCCAAGAACAATAAAAGTAGCTTTGAATACAGGGGAAAGGAGTTCAACTGTCGAAGAAGCGATTAAAGAATATATTGATAAAAGAGATCCTGCTTTGTTAAGATAGATTAATAATTAATATGTATTAGTTATTAACTATTAATTATTAGATATTTAGTCTTTCGATTCTTTCCTTTTCTGAAATGACCTCGCCTGTCTTAGAATCTAAACACTGAACAACTCCATCAATTACCGACGTTTTAATATTACCTTTAGCTGGACTAAACCCTTTCAAATTTTCTGCATCTAATAATCCGATTTCAACAGCTTTAGAGAGAGTGTAAGGATTAACAAAAGAATTATTATTCTCATCAAGAGATTTAATTTTTTCTAAAATAATTTTAGTATCTTCAAGTATTTGATTTTTTCGTCTTAATATTTTTTTATTCTCACTAATATCTGGTAATCCTTTCAAACAATTTTTTATTACTCCTCTAGAAATCTTGGAACTTTCGATTACTACTTCAGGCGTTGCAACGTTATACGCTTCTGAATATCCCACAACATGAACAATGTGCGGGTTTAAATACATACCTAAAGTTATCGAAGAAGCGAGTTCACCTTTAGCTACATCTGGATCAACTGAAAGAGAAGCAAGACCTGTCCGAATCATTCTTATAATATGAAAATTTTCATTTGATAAGTTCGATATAATTTCTAATTTTGCAAGCATTTTAGCAATATCCATTTCAGGCGATATTTCGGGTGGAACATTCATCATAAATTGTTGAATATAATGTTTAACGCCTAAATGCCTAGCATTGTATGTGGCAATATATGCTGATGCTACTTCTATGGAGTCAGTAGTTTTTCTAAGTGCCCATTGATGGGAGTCATTTATTTCTATAGGTATATCGTTTTTTGCATGCCATTGGATAGCATTTTGATTTTCACGTATTGCACTAACTAAGTTTCTTTTAGAACGACCGTCAAGTTCAGAATACCAAAAAATAGGTATGGCGCCCCATGCATTATTTATAGTATCTTTTAACATTTCCCCCCACTTTATCAAATAGTTAGTACCGGCATAACATCTTAAAAGAGGGTAATTTCCAGTTCTTGAAGCATCATATATCCTGTTCAAATCTTCTTTCTTTCTTAGAGGAACTCCTCCACTCCCCCGTAATTCTTTACAAATTTTTTCTGGATTAAAGAAACATTCTTGTGCTATTTGATCTGGTCCAATAGAGATAATATCAACAATTTTATTATTAGCTATTTCTTTGACGCCTTCAATAGTTTTTTCCAAAGAAGGTAGCCCAAAATGATGTCTAATGAGTGGCAAAGGATAAGATTTTTCAATTCTTTCGACCAAGTTATTTGGGTATTCAATAAATTTCTTTTCACCTATTTTTTTGAATATTTTATTGATAATCTCATCTTCCGATTCTGTCCCTCTGAATATTCCATCAAAAATACCTGTTTCTTCAGCAATTTTACAAACAGCCGGAGTGCCACCAAAATATAATTTAGATTTATTTTTAATTTCTTTAAGAGAGTCATTTAATTTTTTGAAAATAATTCTTGCGTTTTCAGGATCAAGTCTGTAACTAAGGCCAACTATATCTGGATGTTTTTCATCTATAATTTTTGTCAGCTTATCTAAATCAACACATACCCCTATAAATTCTGTTTCAATACCATTTTTATTCAATAATTTTTCAAAATTTTTAATTCCTTGCACATGGACACAATTACCTATTGTAGCAAGAATTGCTTTCATACTATCTCACCTGCTACAAGTCTTTTTATAGTCTTCAAATCGAATTTTTTTATCCCCATATGGTCTACAGTTCTTCCTTCAACCCAAAAATCTCTTCCTTGTTGACAACATGCTATATTGATTAGTGAATCAATACATTTTGTTTCTACTCCAAATTTTTTACCTATTGAGGACATAGGAACTAAACTCATAGGTACATCTTCTAGAATGTATCTATGGTGGATTGATGACGGTGCCATTACCCCTTTATACGCTGGTGTAACTTGAACAGATTCATATAGATCATGTCCTGTGGACCCATAAGAAAAATAGAGCCAATCTTTCAGGGTAGGGACTCTTATCCCTAAAGCTTCTGCAATTTTGACTCTTTCTATATCGACATGTTCTAAGACTTTGGCAACACCTGGAGATATTCCTTCGAGATAATATTCAAAATTACCATGATTTGATTCTATCCAACCGGTGTTAAGAAGCATAACTGCAGGATGGAACATAACAGCTACATTTCCCAAGCTTGTATGGAAAACATCTGATGTAGGTGTAAACTGAGGAAATGCAGTTCTCAATTTTTTTATTATTTCAGGATTTTTATAGGATCTAACCGCTGAAACTGGAACTGACCTTTTTATGTCGAATATTTTTACTTTATTAACGTCAAGTTTTCTTGAAACAAATAAAAATGTCTGTGTTTCTGCAATAGTAATATCTTCTCTAATTTTGCCTTCTCGTCTAAACATATTATATATTTCTAATGCTCCACCAGTCCTACCTGGATTTAGAACAATACTTTGTCCACGCTTTACATACTTTACTAGCTTTTCTCCAATTTCTCTATGGCCATTAGCAGGTATGACAACCATTATTATATCTACATCTTCTATAGATTTCTGGAAATCTTTGTCTATCTTGTTAATTTTTCCAAATCCTTCAATTTTTCCTTCAACTTCAATACCACCAACTTGTGCAAGAGCTTCCATTTTTTCTTTGTCTCTTGTCCATATATTAACTGAAAAATCGTTAATAGCTAGGTAACCTGCCATTGCTAGACCGCCGTTTCCAGCACCTATCACACAAAAACTAGGTTTATTACTTGTAGTATTTCTTATTTTATCGATTATTTCATTCCTCAACCTTTCAACCATTTAAACACCTCTAGAGATACACACAATTTTAAAAAAGATACCAATCTATTAATGTGTACTTTTATATTTTTAATTTATTTTAGCGAATTAGTGGGACTGCCGAGATTTGAACTCAGGTTTCTGGCTCCCGAAGCCAGAAGGATGGCCAAGCTACCCCACAGTCCCTTAAATTTATAAAAAATTAATCTTATTAAAGTATTTCGTATTATTCAAGAACAGAATGCATTTTTTTAAGATCTTCTTCTTTTCTATTTGTCCTTTCCATAAGAGATCCGATTAACCCCTCAAGAAATAGAAAAGTTGATATCTCAAATAAAGTCCCTAAAGGTGCAAATGAAGGTATTTCGTTGTGAAATCCTTTTTGGACAAATCTAGTATGATCAGTCCTATGTTTTGTATCAATAATTATTGCTTTAGTTGATTTCTTTGCTAATCTAGAATTTTTATTTGAAGTAATAACTACAATATTTCCTTTTATTGACATTGCAATCTGTGAAGCCAAACAAACACTTTTTGTTTCACCTGAATTAGATATAGCAATAAGCAAATCCCCTTCTTCCATTGAAGGAGTTATTGTTTCCCCAACAACGTATACCTTAAAACCTATCTGCATAAGTCTCATCGCAAAGGCTTTCCCCACTAACCCGCTTCTACCTGCGCCAACTATGAAGATTTTATTTGCTTTAAGAATTTCAGATATAACTTCTTCAATTGTATTTTCATCTATCTCTTCCATTACCGAACTTATTTCAGATATTATGTTCCTAACAGAAGATTTAAAATCCATTATTTTTCACCCATAGCTTTTACAAGACCATAAAATGTTGGTGCAACAGCTTCAACACGTGATTTAAATTCTGGATGGAACTGAGTTCCTAAAAAGAAAGGATGTCCTTTTATTTCAAGAACTTCTATTAGACCAGTTGGGGACCTACCTGAAAAAATCAAATCTTTTTTCTTAAGAAGAATATCTATAAATTCCTTATTGACTTCATATCTATGCCTATGTCTTTCATATATAACATCTTTTTGATAAAGTGAATGAATCAATGAACCTTTTTCAAGAATAATTTCAGAAGCCCCAAGTCTCATTGTCCCCCCCTTGGCAGAGATTTTTTTTTGTTCGGGCAATAAATCAATTACTGGATATTCTGTATCACATACCTCAGTCGTATTTGCATTTTTAAGGCCACATACGTTTCTAGCATACTCTGCAACCGCAAGTTGGAAACCAAGACATATTCCTAGGTAAGGGACATTATTTTCTCTAGCATACTTTATTACGTTAATTTTCCCTTCAACGCCTCTTGAACCAAATCCTCCAGGCACTAGAATACCATCAAATTTCTCAATTTCGTTTGATATATCTTTTCCTTCAAAATCTTCAGCTTCAATCCATGATATTTTAGTTTTATAACATGTTTTGAACGAAGCATGTTTTAGAGCTTGAGAAATACTAAGATAAGAATCATGCAAATCGGCATATTTGCCTACAATTGCAAGATTAACCTCTTTTTTATAGTCTTTACACAAAATTGATTTCCACAAAGAAAGGTTTGGCTTTCCATCAATTTTGAACTGATCTAAGATCTTTTGACCTATTCTTTCCTCATTAAATATAAGTGGTATATAATGAATGTCCTCTACATCCGGTGCACTAATAACATGATCAACTTTAACATTAGTAAATAAGGCAATTTTCTCTTTTGATTTATCGTTTAATTTTTCTACACTTCTGCATACAATTATATGTGGACTTATCCCAACTTCTCTCAGAGCCTTTACAGAATGCTGAGTTGGTTTTGTCTTCGGTTCCCCAACAACGCTTAGATTCGGCACAAGAGTAACATGAATGAAAACAACATCTTCTTCAATCGAGAGTTGCCTCAAAGCCTCTAAAAAGGGCATACTCTCTATATCGCCTACTGTACCTCCAACTTCAATAATTGTAACATCATGACCTTTAGCAACCCTTCTAATCTGATATTTGATTTCATCAGTAATGTGAGGGATAATCTGTACTGTTTTACCTAGATAATCTCCTCTTCTTTCCTTTTCAATAACTTTAAGGTATATTTTTCCTGTAGTAATATTATGTTCTTTAGTAAGGTTAATATTTAGAAATCTTTCGTAATTTCCAAGGTCTAGATCTACCTCTCCTCCATCTTCTAAAACAAAAACTTCTCCATGTTCAAAAGGAGACATTGTACCAGCGTCTACGTTAACATAAGGATCAATTTTAACAACGGTAACTTTATGTCCCATTGATTGAATAATTTTTGCTATAGAGGCGGTAGTCACTCCTTTTCCTAGACCAGAAATAACTCCTCCAGTAACTACCACATATCTCATGAAATTTGTTTGAATTAATGCCTTATATAAGTTTTGTAATTGTCAGAAGAAAAATAAAATTTAATTTAATAAAATAAAAAATTATAAAGCAGGCGCATTCATTGCTACTAGAGATAATTCTCCATCTGTTAAATTCTTTAACTTGTGCTTTCTACCCATTGGAAATATTACCATATCTCCTGGTCCAAGATCTG